>JAKOXJ010000013.1 GCA_029781075.1 bacterium
CAATATTTCTAAGTGTATTAATCTTCTACCGAGCAAAGGGCTATACCTTTACTAAGGATGGCCAGGTCGAAAAAAGAGGGATAATATTAGTGGACTCTGCACCAGTATCTGCCAAGATATATATCGATGGAAAATATATAGGTAAAAAAACAGACTACAAACTTGAGATAAACGAAGGTAGCCACGTTCTGAGACTTGAAGCAAAGGGATACAGAACATGGGAGAGATCCTTTGATATCAAGTCAGAACAAGTCGAATGGTTCTACTATCCATATCTAATACCCACAACTTTAGTAACCCAAGATATCCAGAAGAATATTAAGCCAAAGATCTATTCTAACCTAAATTCAGACAACAAAGTTATCGCCGTTTCTAAAGCCGGTGTTGGTAATACCGAGAGCTTTAGCTTTGAGCTTTTAGATTTTAAAGAAGATGACCCCACCATGATAAATAACCCAGTACTAGTACCTACTCAGATATTCTCAAGACAAGCCGATGGATCGCTGGGCAGCATCTCCTTCCTGAACTGGAGCCCAAACGGAGACTCCATCTTCGTAGAACATAGTTATGACGGAAAGAAGGAGATAATCAATCTAAGAGTTAATACGCCAGCAGAATCAACTAATTTAACAACTAGCGTTGGAGCGGACATATCTCAGTATCGCTATGATGACAAGTCTCATCTCTTTTTGCTAAAAGCTGGTGAGCTAGGTATCTATGATCCCAAAACCCTAGTCAAGTCGTCAGTTATCGACACAGGGGTATTGAGCTTTAATAACTTTAAAGATGATAAATATGTCTATGCTAAGAATAGTACTAACCCAACTCAACCTGGCACAGAAGTTTATATAAAAGATGGTCAGAACGCTCCAAAGAAGGTAACCCAAATGACCACAGGCAGCCCTAACGATCTCGACTTCCAATACACCACAAATAGACGAATCAATTATCTTTCGATCTCTAATTCTGCAAACAAAGAGCTGGTTATTTATAAGAACCCTTTAGATTCTTCAGTCGAACCACTTGAGCCTCTTTTCCTTTCTACTTTTAATAGTATGCAATCAAACCAAATCAAAGAGAGTGTCCAAGGTTCGCCGCAGCCTGGAAGCTATATAGCATTACAGCTTGCTGCAGACTCTATATTTGTCTATAACTTTGAGGATGAATCTGCCCTAACCTATGATATAGACGAAGTCCAAGTTAGTGATATATCCTGGATTGATTCTGAACATCTGCAGGCAAAATCAACTGATGGAAAGATCTATTACTTTGACTATGATGGAAATTACGTTAACCAGATTGCCACAACAAATCAGCCCTTTAGTTACTTTATAAAGGGCAAGAACAAGACAATAGTTATAAACCCCAGCCCAAATAACTCAGAAACAATCTCTGAGATCAGATTTAAGCAATAAGTTAAGAAACACAGAGTTTAATAAAATATGAAGACGCCCAAAGATAGCAATAACAAGAAACCGAAGAAGTCGTTTGAACAGAGTAAGAATCTAGTAAATGCAAGCTATCTCTTTGTGCTCGCAGCCACTCTTTTTGCGTGGAATAGCCAGTTCCAGGGTCGTTTAAGTGGTTTTGCTATACCAAGTCTTCTAGCCATCCTTGCCTTTGGGTTTATGTGGGTACACTATCTCACTGCCTATCTGAAGGCTAATTACGAGCCTGATCTGGACACTGCACGTAGTTCAAAAATAACCCAGTCCTTTGTCTTTGCAGCTATTATCGCTCACCCAGTATTCATCATCAGTAAACTCTACCAAGCCGGGTTCGGGTTACCCCCAGGTAGTTTTAAAACTTATTTTGGAGTTACCTCGGCACTATTTATCTCGCTTGGGACCCTATCTCTTCTAGCATTCTTAGCTTTTGAGTTTAGAGAATCCTTTAAGAATAAACCGAAAGTTTGGCAATGGGTTCTTAGGGCAAATGATTTGGCTATGCTTCTTATTATCATTCATGGATTCAAGTTAGGATTCGTCATTAACTCTAGTAGCTTTAAATATGTTTGGATGTTTTACGGACTAAGCCTAACTTATTTCTACTACGACAAATATATTAATAAAGGCCTAGTTAAGAAATTCGCAGAATTATTCATCATCGCTCTAGTACTGTTCGCTATGTTAATTATCAATCTAGCTACATCTACCAATAAAGTAGGCAGGGTGAGCCCAAAACAATATCCAGTAACAAGTAGTAAATATTAAGTAACTATAAACTAGCTATGCCCCTCGTAGTCCCGACAATAACAGCAAAAGATTCTCATGAATTTAGATCTCAAACTGAACTTATTGCCAGTATCTCAGACTATGCCCATATCGATCTTGCAAGCTCAGACTTCCAATCTGCCCAACAACTTGTTGATTACAAACAGATTTATATCGATCTTGTATTAACCTCATCGATCCACATCATGTATAAGGATCCTTTAGAAGTAGTAGGATATTTACTCGATTTACCAAACCTACCGAAGATGATAATCCTTCAGGCAGAATCTCACTCTAGCTCTCTTCTAGAAGCGATAAAATTGATAAAAGATTCGCCAGCTTCGCTAGGCATAGCTCTTCTCCAGGAGTCAAGGCCAGAAGATTATTCACAAATAATTAGCCTAGCGGATCAGGCCCTCATCTTTTCTGGCACACTAGGTAAACACGGCGGACATGCAGACCTAGAACTATTAACTAAGATCGAAGATATTAAAAAAATTAAAAAAGATATAGAGATTGCCTGGGATGGAGGTATTAACGAAACTAATATCTCCGAAATATCAAAATCAGGAGTCGATATTTTATATGTTGGCAGTACTATCCACAAAGCATCGGATCCATATAGCAAACTGCAAGAACTCCAAAACCTTGTGGATACAACAACTAGTATATAACAGTCTTAACCATACACCATATATAGTGCTATAGTAACAACTAAGCATAATAAAAAACCAAAAAAAGATAAGAATGGCAAAAGGTCCTTATAGTCCAGGCAATACTACGGTATCCGAAGTTAATGGGGGCAATCCTAGATTCAATGATACTGGTGGTCACACTGGCTCAGATGTCTTAACTCAAGTTCTGCATGATGAAGATCGACGCCTCATGCTTGCCATAGAGGAGGTCTCAGTACCCCTACCCGTTCATGAAGAGGGGAGGTTATTTGACCTATCTGTAGGAGTCGTAGATAAGTCTGGTTCATTGGCTAGGGTGGCTAGTCAGAAATGCATTCATCAGATCACGCAAGCACCACACAGATTTTATGAAGGTCAAATTAGCCTGGGTGACATAATTAAAAACGTAAGGAGCCTTGCTCGCTTAGCGATTGCAGAGAATGAGAGGGTTTACGGGATATCTGAATGTAAAAAATCATGTATCCTTGCAACGCTTGGTAAGTGTCCGTTAGCTATGCTTGACCTAGAAATATCTGAGTCAGCTTTTGCAGAGCTAGTCGGCATACAGTTAAAATCTAAGAAACCACCAAAGAAAGAACCTTCGGGTGTGTCTACTTTTAAATTCTTCTCTAGTCGCTCCTTCAGTATCCGTCCTCCGGGTCTTCCATTATCAACAGAAGAGCAGCTCCAAGAAGTATCGGCAGAAGACCACATTTGTAAATGGTGGTCAAAATATAGGCCAAAACCAAAGCAAAGGCATGTAGGGGATTCTACTAAGTTTCCAGAGCAATCAGTACTAGATCTGTAAGCTACTTCTTATTCTTCTTTCTCTCATTAGCACTTAAGTATCGTTTTCTTAGTCTTAGGTTTTCTGGAGTAACTTCTAGTAGCTCATCGTCTTCTAAGAAGTCGAGAGACTCTTCTAAGCTCAAGATTGTTGCAGGAGTTAGTTGGACAGTTCCATCAGAGCTTGAAGAACGGATATTAGTTAGGTGTTTTTCTTTACAAATATTTACCTCCATATCCTCTTTACGGAGATTCAATCCAATAATCTGACCCATATAAACCTTTTCAGTAGGCTTAATAAATACAGTTCCACGCTCCTGAGCATTTTCTAGGGAGTAAGGAGTGGCCACACCAGTCTCAAAGCTGATCAAAGCCCCATTTCTAGTCTGCGGGATAGCTCCACCTAGGGGCTGATAACCAACAGTTAGGCTACTCATTATCGCTGTACCCTTAGTCGCTGTGAGCATTAGCCCACGAAGTCCAATCAGTGCACGAGTAGGAATCTGATATACCAGTCGGACGCCTCTTAGGTTTAAATCTTGTGACTGTAATTGAGCTCGCCTTGCCCCAAGCTCTGTTTGTACTGCACCTACAAACTCTTGAGGGACTTCGATAGTGAGCTCTTCAAGTGGCTCCATTATTTTGCCATCGATTTCTTTAGTGACAACTTGCGGACGTCCAACCTCTAGCTCAAACCCCTCACGTCTTAGATCTTCTATCAAAACAGAAAGATGTAACTCACCTCTACCAGAAACAATAAAGCCAATTCCATCATCTTCTACTCGAAGGCTAACATTAGTCTCCAGTTCTCTCTTTAATCTATCTCCAATTTGTCGAGAGGTTGTGAATTCCCCCTCTTGCCCCTTAAATGGGGAAGTATTTGGACCCATGTACATCTTTAGTGTTGGCGCTTCTACTTCCAAAACTGGTAGAGCTTCTGGATTAGATTCATCACAGACAGTTTCACCAATCTCAGCTTTGTCAGCACCAGTGAAGGCAACTAGATCGCCAGCCGGAGCTTCAGAAGCCTCTTCTTTGGCAAGGCCCTTAAAGGTAAATAGATCAACAATCTTAAACTTAACTTCAGATCCGTCCTTCTTCATTAAAACCATTTGCTGGTTTTTCTTAATATCTCCTCGTCCAATCTTTCCAACAGCGTATTTACCTTTAAAGTTGTCCCATTCTAAGCTGGTAATTAGTAGCTGTGTAGCTCCTTCACCAACTTTTGGAGAAGGGATCTTTTCGACAATCGCCCTAAAGATGCAACTTAGGTCTCCAGAGACACTTGGGTCACTCGGGATCTCTTCCCAGGCTTTCGCATCTCTACCAATAGCATAATAAACAGGGTAGTGGAGCTGTGAGTCATCAGTTGCAAGTTCTAAGAATAGGTCCGCGAGTTCATCTTCCACTTCTTCTATCCTGCTACCATCTTTATCTATCTTATTGATGACAACTATTGGTTTCAATCCTGCCTCCAGGGCCTTACCAAGAACGAACTTAGTCTGCGGCATCGGCCCTTCCTGAGCATCCACCACTAATAGGCATCCATCGGCCATACCTAGAGTTCTCTCTACCTCGCCACCGAAGTCAGCGTGACCTGGAGTATCTATGATGTTAAACTTATAGTCTTCATAATTTACCGCTGTAATCTTAGCTGTAATGGTAATGCCTCGCTCTTTTTCTTGAGCAAGCTTGTCCATAATCAAGCTCTGTTCCATCTCAGCCTGATTATCTCTAAAGGTATTAGATTGTTTTAGAAGACCATCGACCAGAGTGGTCTTACCATGGTCGACGTGGGCGATAATTGCCAGATTTCGTAGTTTAGATGTTTCCATATTTTTAGTAATTTCATTTGAGCTTAAAAAAGCCAGTCGGCTAAATCACCACTGGCGAATCTATAATTATTATACCATATTTAAGTAACGCTTTAGTGCCTCTTCTCTAAGCTCAGCAGTAGTCCTTCCAGTACTAACCTCGTTGAGTAGCTTTTGAGGGTCTATATCTTCGATACTAATAGTCATCTCTCTACCACCAAGCATAACCCCCACCTCTTCTTTTCGTCCCTCTGTGAATCTTTTATCAACAAATTTTTTAATCATCCTACTAGAGAATCCACCATCGAACATGAAAGCATATGAATCAAGATCTCCTACATTAAATCCTCGTCTTCTTGAAGTATGCATCATAGTAGAGAGGTCTTTAGCTAAATACAAATAGTGGGTTGGTTCTTCGTCTGATTCGCTATCAATTACCTCGTGTTTAATAATCCGAGACCTCCCCTCGAGCGCATCAGCCAAAAGAGCTGCACCAATACAGTTTGCTCCACCTCGTTCTATCCCTGCGAATGGATTTGAGACGTCTTCCTCATATTTAGGCATAATAGTGCTGATAATACCCGGCGTGTCGTTTATAATCATAGGATGCATATTATAACAGTTAGATAATCATAAGTCAATGAAATAACAGCTTTGATATAATGTCAAACAAGATGTCAGAAAATGTTATAGTACGATTTTGTCCAAGCCCAACCGGACCAATCCATATTGGTTCCGTAAGGACTGGACTCTTTGTCTGGTTATTTGCACGTCAAAATGATGGCAGATTTATCCTAAGAATAGAAGATACGGATAAAAAACGAGAGATCGAAGGCGGAGTCCAGATTATTAAAGATACCCTAGAAGCTGTAAGACTAGACTGGGATGAATTCGCTCTTCAGTCAGAAAGAAAAGATCTCCATAGACAATACGGACAGAAGTTATACGAAAAAGGACTGGCTTATGCTGACGATGTAGCTCCAGAAGAAGTTGAGCAGTGGCGCATGGATGCTCAAACAAAAGAGAAACCTTTTCTTTACAGAGATTATATTACAGAAGATCGAATCGTCCCCTGGGAATATGGCAAAAATTCTCTTCGCTTAAAATCTAACCCAAAAACATACAATTGGCATGACGAAGTAAGAGGGGATCTTTCTGCCGGACCAGAAACAATCGATGATCTTGTTCTAATTAAAGCTGATGGGCTAGCAACATATAATTTCTGCCACATAGTCGATGATCACGACATGGGTATAACGCACATCTTCCGTGCAGATGAGTTCATTTCTTCAACTCCAAAATACCTAAATATTTATGAGGCCTTAGAAATTGATCATCCAAAGTTCGTAACCTTAGCCCCAATCATGGCCGAAAACGGTAAAAAGAAACTTGGTAAGCGGGACGGAGCTAAAGATGTTCTCGAATATATCCAAGATGGAATTCTAGTAGAAGGGTTATTGAACTTCTTGGCACTGCTTGGATGGAATCCTGGCAAGGGTAATAATCAGGAGATATTTACTGTTGATGAGCTGATCAAAGAGTTTTCAATTGAAGGGATTGGTAGATCTGGAGCCAATTATGATACTAAGAGACTAGAATGGATCAACGGGCATCATATCAGAATGAAGAATATTGATGAACTTTATGAACTCTCTGAAAAGTTCTGGCCAGAAACTTCAAAAAACTCAACTGATGATTATAAAAAAGAAGTCCTCGGTCTAATACAAGAAAGACTGAAGTTCCTAAAAGAAATCCCAGAGCTAACTAACTTCTTCTTCGAAGAACCAAAATTAAAAAAAGAAGAATTGCTCAACATTAAGAACTTAGAACAAGACTTTGCAAAAGAACTCCTTAAATCCACCATAGAAGAGCTTGAACGTTCTGACTTTACACCGGAAGATATACAAACTATGCTAAATAATCTTCTAGTAAAACATGAAACTAAGCCAGGCATCCTCTTTGCCCTTATAAGAAACGCAGTATCCGGAGCCAAGGTCACCCCGCCTCTTGCCGAGACCATGAGTGTCTTAGGGAAGAAGTCAACCTTATTACGACTAAAAAATTCAATATCACTATTGTAATTCTCTATATCTGGTGTTAAGCTGGTGATTAATATGAAAAAAGCGAATCAGTTAACACCAGTACAAAGATTACTTCCTGTCCCCGCAGGCATAATCGGTATCGCAGTAGGAGGTAGCCTAAAGGTAGCTTCTCATGAATCCAGACCATCAATTTTAGTAGGCGCAGCACTTCTAGGCACATTTACGACCGCCATAGCTTATTTCGTCCCAAGGATAGAAGACTCTTCTGAAGTACAAAATCCCCAGTTGAACTAGATTTGTGGTATAATTACTTTTGTTACAAAGAGAAATGAACAGAAGATCTGGACAATCTTCGGTTGACGATTCTCTAATTGCTTCGTAAAAAAGTAATAATATAGAAATAATATGGCAGCAGAAAAAAAGATAGTAGCAAACCTAAAGATGCGAGTTCCCGCTGGTGGAGCGACTGCAGGACCTCCAGTTGGGGCAGTTATGGGTCAATATGGCCTTAATTCTATGGACTTTGTAAACGCATTTAATGCAGAGACAGCAGACCTAAGAGGCAACGATGTAATTGTAAAACTAGTTGTATTTGATGACAGAACTTTCGAATTCAGAGTTTCTGGAGTCCCAACTGATGACCTAATCCTAAAAGCATTGGGCATTAAGAAGGGGAGTGGCAAACCACACATGGAAAAAGTTGGAAAGCTAACTCAAGCCCAACTAACGGAGATTGCCGAAGCTAAGCTCAAGTTCACAAACGGCAACGATATAGAAGCTGCCAAAAAGCAGGTTGCCGGCACAGCCCGCTCAATGGGTGTCGAAGTAGAGTAGATATAAATATTAGACTCCAAAAATGAACCAGCATGATAAGGAAGCCATAAGGCCTTATCTATTAACCGCTGCAAATGGTGCATTAATTATGGGTCTAGGCTATATTTTAGATAGCGAAATAGTCTCTGCGATAGGTGTAGGGGCAGTTTCGGTTGGAATAGCCCTGACTGTTAGTCATTTTGAGTTTCCCGAACTAAGCATCCAAGCTGAAGAATATCCGCCGGAAGATGAGCCAAAACTAAAAGAAAATCCTGAGTTCCCAATTCGTGAAGAATAAGGTATAATAAAAGGTACAAATTAACTTAAATATGTGGGAGATTAGTCTAAGAGCTAATCGTTTGTACCACTGAAAGGAACAAAACAACTTTATGGCTAAAAAGTCAGAATTATTAGAGCAAGCTCAGAGGCTTGGTCTAGAAGTAACAGAAAAGAATACAGTTGCTGAGCTTGAAGAAGCAATTAAAAAAGCAGATACCGAAGCTGAAGTGTCTTCAAATAAAGAAGAAAAAATAGCTAAGGCTGGCAAGCGTTCTGCTAAAGCTCTTGCAGAAGCTGAAGAAAAGGCCGCAAAAGAAGAGCGTAAAGAAAAAATAGCTTCTGGTGAGGTAGATGTGTCTACAAAGAAAGGTCCAAAGCCGATCACTAGATCAAAGCTAGAACGACGCTCAAAAAAGTACAAAGAAGCTAACGAGCTAGTTGATTCAGAGAAGAACTACAGTATAAAAGAAGCAGTAGAACTACTTCCAAAACTTAATACAGCAAAGTTTGAAGGCAGTGCAGAGCTACACATTAAGCTAGGAGTAGATCCAAAACATGCTGATCAGAACATTAGGGGTACAGTTATTCTTCCAAATGGGACCGGAAGAACAAAGAAAGTAGCCGTTTTTGCTCCTGCAGATATGCATAAGGCCGCAAAAGACGCTGGCGCAGATATAGTTGGCGAAGAAACACTTTTAGAACAACTCGACAAAGAGGTAGTTAACTTTGACGTACTTATTTCTACACCACAGCTAATGGCCAAGCTCAGTAAGTATGCCAGATTACTTGGCCCCAAAGGCTTAATGCCGAACCCAAAGACTGGTACAGTATCTGCAGATGTAGCGAGAGCCGTATCTGAGGCTAAAGCAGGTAAGGTAGAGTATCGTGTTGATAAGCAAGGTATTGTCCATCTTGGAGTTGGTAAGCTAAGTTTCTCTCCAGATAAGTTAGTAGAAAACATCCAGGTTGTGCTGAAAGCCATAAAAGAAGCTAAGCCAGCTGCTGTTAAGGGAGACTACATTCAGAGCATCTACCTAGCTCCAACAATGGGCCCTGGGGTTGAACTCGAAAGAAGCTAAGTATTTTTAATAATCGGGTGGGCTAAATCTCGATTATATGGAAAATGCTAAAGCCGATAAGTACGTCCTTTGTGAACAACGAGGTATTTCACCTGCAGACCCATTATATCCAAAAGTGGTTCAGTATGCTGGCGTAACCGGATGGTTAAGTAGCCAATTTGAAGAAAAGACTCATACGCCAGTAAGTCCAGAAGGCCATGCCCTTCTAGCCGATACTCTAATTATCGGCCCCTACATCGATCACGAAACAGAAAGGGGCGGTATGCCGTTTTGGACAGAAACATTTGAGCCACTCACTTTTAAGAATATTCCCAAAAGCTCAGTCGTTCACCCTAATCCATTCTGGAAATCTATACCAAATAGGCTAATTCAATCTCTAGCGGGCAACATCAACAACCTGCCAGAACAAAGACAAGAGCAGTTAAACTTCTCTTGGGATGCTATGCTAGTTTCAATGTTTGGGCACCAGGAGGCCGTTCTGGGTGATGTAGATGTGTCCGAAATAATTGGCGCTAGAGTATTAGAAGCTGTTAGTATGTCCGAGTTATTTTGCTCTATATTATTCGAAGACTATAGAGACTATCACTTCCCGTTTTTCAGAGACTGGCTAGCACTTCAGTTCTCTGCGGGTAATCTAATTGATTCAGTTTTTGATTATAGGCAGGATATTGTCTCTGGCCACAGAGAACTTAGCCTTGCTGAAAAGTGTATGTATATCAGTTCTACCTTATCTCTATGCGCTAAATACCTAAAGGATCCCATGACCAGTAGGTCTGATCGGCGTATGATGATCGCAAAGCTAGCGGCAGTCTATAGGGGGTCCAAGTACTAGTTTGTCTATAACCTATTTAATTTTTCTAACTTATCTAGAATTTCAGATAATCTAGATTTAAAAGATAGAGCCGCCGCATCATATCCCAGTATTTTCAAAGCACCCGTTAGAACATAAAGGTTGTCCAAAGAAGATTGATCTGGTTCATTTTCAACCTCTTTAAACTTTTTATCAACTTCTTCTACTATCCATTTTTCATAAGTCTTCAAACTTGCAGATTTCTGTTTTTCAACCTCAAGTACTGCTTTGGGCGTTTTTGCTTTTTCTGTAAGACTCAGACTTCTTGCACCACGCTCCTTCTTTTGTAAGTAGCCCAAATGCACCAAAGCATCCACATGTAGGCTCACAGCAGAAAGAGTAGAATATCCACATCCGGCCATAATTTCTCTATAGCTTGGACCATAGCCATGCTGATTAATAAATTGAGCAACAAAAGTTAGAACTTGGTGCTCGGACTTAGTCGGAGTCTTCCTATTACTGGCGACCTTTTCGGCCGATTGCTTTTGACCTGAGGCCGGTTTCTGGTTTAATTGCCCTGGCTTCATATAAATAACTACTTAAAGTGTAACTCCTTTAAAGCGAACTTGCCACATTCAACCGCTCCGTACTCATTGCATGGCATATTGCTGCTGCAACTGCGTCGGCACAGTCGTCCTGCTTTATAGGAGTCCTAAGTTGAAGAATATTTTGGACCATAGCCTGGACCTGTTCTTTTTTAGCTTTTCCATACCCCGTTAGAGACTGTTTGATCTGCTGTGGAGTGTATTCTCCAATTACCAATCCTGATTTCTTTGCAGCAAGTAGAACAACTCCACGAGCGTGGCTCACACTAATAGCCGTCTTCACATTTTGAGAAAAGAATAACTTCTCTACACTAATTTCATCTGGCTTATTACTACTAATAATCTCGTTAAGCTCGTCGTAGATTGTCTCAAGTCTAATAGGCAAGTCTTCGTTGACCGGAGTTCTAATTACTCCAGCGTCAATAAGTTTATATTTTCCGCTTGACTCAACATCTATTACTCCAAATCCAACAATGCCAGTTCCTGGATCAATCCCAAGTATTCTCATTCTTATAACTTTAACACTTTTCCCTAGAAAGCATTTAAGGTATAATTGCTAAAAAGATATATGTGGCACGCCCTATTTGTTGAGCCAGTACTCAACCTACTAATTGCTATTCAGAGCTTCATGCCTGGTAATGACCTTGGCTTGGCCATACTTGTTTTCACAATCATTGTCAGGATGCTAATGTGGCCCCTCATCAAGAAGCAGATCCATCAGACTAGGATCATGCAGAAAGTTACCCCAGAGATTAATGCCATTAGAAAGAAGGCAAAAGGTTCTAAGGATCGAGCTACTATGGAGAGGGTCAATAAAGAAACTATGGAGGTTTACAAGAAACACGGCATCAGCCCCTTCTCTTCCATTGGCACTCTGATCATACAGCTTCCACTATTTTTAGCGATCTATTCTGCAGTAAAGATAGCCTTTCAGGGGACATCCAATATCTCTAGTATGCTATATACCCCAGTTAAGAACCTAACATATGTTTCAAACGTTCTTAGTGGAGCTATTAAGCCAGTTACAACTTTTGCGGACTGGGCAAACCTAGCCTATAAGCCATTCTCTAATAATGAAGTTTATGTCCCGGTGCTAATAATCGCTCTTGTATCAATACTTCTACAATACTTCCAGGTTAAGCAGACAATGCCTAAGAAGAAGCAGAACATAGAAGATCCTAATGAGAAACTAGCAAATGCTACACCATATATCATGGTCATACTTTTTGGCTGGATATCATTGAGTGTTGCTGGAGCCATAAGCTTCTATCTTGGTGCAGGAGCTTTGGTGGCCATATTCCAGCAATACTACCTAATTAGCAAAGAAAAGGAAGAGGATATAAAGGTAGAGGCATCCAAGCCCCTTGTTAAAGTAACCACTGAGCAAGCCGAGAAGAAAAAGGCCAAGGTTACTAAATCTACTTCAACAAAAAATAAGACAACAGCAAAAAAGAAGGCTCCGGCTAAAAAAGCGTCGCCTAAAAAGACATCTCCAAAGAGTAAGAAGAAATAACATCAGCAAATTGCTGGCTGAGTGAGAAGGGCAACTAGATTAAAATGAAGAAGGTACCTCCTTCTGATAATACTGTTAACGAGCTCATGAGATATACGAAGAATCTCATGAGCTTTTTCGATTCTGGAGCTAGTGTAAAAATATCAACAACAGGTATAGCTAGGATCAATATTGAGATACATACTCACACGTCTGTTTTTGACTCACA
>JAKOXJ010000039.1 GCA_029781075.1 bacterium
GCACCAATCTTATAACCATCTCTTCGTGGGATATAGGCTGCTTGGCTCATCATATACTTAAGCTGATTCTCAGTATCCTCACTCACCACACCAGTTCTGACGACCTGAGGCCTAACTTCTTGCCCACCGATGCTCTCTACTACGCTAGGCTTTATATACTTACCACCGTTCATAATCGAAGAAAGCGCACTAGCAGCCTGAATAGGGCTTGCTTGCATACCCTGTCCAAAGGTCATATTAGAATACCTAACCGCGTTTCCTTCCTGATCATGTGGTTTATACAAAAGTCCGGGATTCTCACCAGACAAATCAATCCCTGTTGGAGAATTAAGATTAAATCTATCTACAAAATAGCTGTAAAGTTTCTCTTTAGCTTGGTCATTAATGTCGCCACCTCCCAATTGCTTTAGAGCATGAACGACTCCAGTATTTAAAGAATACTCGATAACATCAGTCATTGTGATTACACCTGTATGCCCTTCTGTCGCGTTCTTGATCACCCTGTCCCCTACTGTCACCGAACCAGTATTAGTATATGTAGAATCTTTATTAACCACACCCTCGTTAACAGCACTAGCCATCGTCAAGACTTTAATAATAGACCCCAGCTCCTCTGCGTCACTTACATTATTATTTCTAAAGTTCTCGGGGCTATCAGTTTTGAAATATTCAGCTGGATCATAATCTGGAGCTCCAGCCATAGCCAACACCTTGCCCGTCTCAGCCTTCATTATCATTACACTAACAGATTTAGCACTATACTCTTTCTGCTTGGCTCGTGCCATCTCTTCTAGGTGATACTGCAAACCACGATCAAGACTTAGAACTACATCTTTACCTTGTTCTGCCGGCACCTCTACGGTCTGATCTTCGCCAGGTAGTAACAAGGGTGCTCCATCAGCAGTTGCCAGCGCCTTCAAAGAGCCCGTCTTCCCGGCAAGCTCCTTATTATAGAACTGTTCTACGCCATATTGACCCTCGCCTTCAGTATTAACAAAACCGAGAACCTGACTCGCAAGACGACCCTCCGGATACTCTCTTTGGGGTATAGATTCTAAAAATAACCCGTACGCCTTTAGGTCTGTGATTTTTACAGCCTGCTCTCGAGACAACCTCTTTGCAAGTGCAACATATCCTTTCTTCTTATTATCATTAAGCAAATCTTTGATTTTGTTTCTATCTTCGCCAGTAATATTTGATATTTTATAGCTCAAATCATCAAAATCCTGAGTTATATCCCTAGGACTTGCCGATAGATTATATACACTACTATTAACAGCTAGAGGGACTACACCATCACGCTCTTTTATAAATATATTGCCCCTATCTGCCTTTAGTTCCCAGCGTTTTAAATGCTCTTCTCTCGCCAAGTTCTGATAGTAGCTTTTCTGAAAAACCTGGATCTGGACCAGCCTTAAGGCAATAACTACAAAAATTATTAGACAAAGCCATTGCAAAACAGAATTACTATCCTTAACTCCTTTTTTTATATATTTCATCATATCTAAAGAGAAGCGAAAACAAACTAATTCACGCTTAAGCTTAAGGCTTAATTATCGCAGGTTTATCTCTGTTAAGCAACCAGATCTAATCAGCAAATTGAGTATCACTAGGCGTAGTTAGCGTTCCTGCTACTTCACTCTTCTTGAGACTATCAAGAGATTGCATCTTAGCTACTTCTACACTGAGGCTCTGATTCTCTTCCTTAAGTGATGAGACCTTGGCCTCCATCTCATTAATGGGGTTAGCGAGACTTCCTGCCCTTGTTGCCTGAGATACATAAAACAACCCTAGCATCAGAACCATTACAATAGCCAGTACACTTCTACTTACATCTCCGAATCTTCTTACCTCTTGGATTTTTTGTCCTAAAGTCCTATTTTGTCTCCACCCATAATTACTACGGATTGCACTAGCTTGGTAGTGTGTCATCTTATTTTAGTTCCTTTTGTTTTTATTTTTTGTTTTGCTTAAAAATACAGATCATTATCCCTAGCATCTGTAAACTAGATTTGTAAGTAGATTAAGCACGCCCCCATCAAAACACTCTGATCGGAACCAGCTTAAATTCTTCTCCTCCATGCTCTCAGCTCCCTGAGATCAAAAGAAGATGCAACAATGCCAAAAATATTCTACCTAAATTACCTTTTTGTTACTGCAAAGCGCATTCTAAAACACTCTGCATAACCAAAAGTCCACCACACTGTCAGTGGGCAGACTAATTCGAAAGCTACTGAACTGTATGAACAGTAAGTTTCTTTCTGCGTGAAACCTTACGGATTGTTAGAGCCATAGTGAAAGCCCTCCCTTTCTTTTTTATTTTGTATTATGTTTATTTTCGTAAATTACTGATCTAAGAATCGCGCTCCTCGACCTTAAATTACGAACACTGTCTATTGTATCAGAAGACTTAAGCGCTTTCAAGTCCTTTACTACTCCATCATATTTTCCACTGTTTTCTTTAAAGAATTTCTTAACAATTCCATCCTCTAAGCTGTGGAAAGTAATTATAGCTAGCCTTGCCTCTCGCTCTAAAACACTAAAAACCAAGTCAAGAACCTGCTTAAGCTGGCCAATCTCATCATTTACCTCTATTCTAATCGCCTGGAAAGTTCTCGTTGCCGGATTCTTTTTACTATAACCAGGGTAAATTCGTTTAACGACAGCCTCTAACTCACCGGTTGTACTGAGCGGCCTAGAATCACATATTAAACTGGCAATCCTCTTTGCCCTTGGTTCGTCTCCGTAGTCTTTGAGAATTCTGGCAAGATCATCTTCCCTGTAGTTATTCAGAACATCCTTGGCGGACAGATTCTGAGATCTATCCATCCTCATATCAAGCTCAGAATTATTTTGAAATCCAAAACCTCTATCTGCCTGATCTAACTGCACTGAAGAGACTCCAAGATCTGCCAATACAATATCGAACTTCTCACCTTCTTTGATTAATATCTCTAGGGCCCCAACGAAATCACTCTGGATAACTCGAGCTTTTGGAAACTTTTTCTTCAACCTTTTTACGGCATAAGCATCCCTATCAACCAAAGTTGCTAAAGATTCATCACCAATTACTTTGATAATCTCTCCTGCATGACCTCCATAGCCAGCTGTTAGGTCTAAATATTTATCTCCAGCCTTAGGACTTAGAACTTTAACAGTTTCCTCTAGCAAAACAGGGATGTGCAAATCATCGCTCATACCCTGTAATTATACCAGCTCAAAGAGCTCCTAAGGGATAAAGCTCAAGTTCTTTAAGACAATATTCTCAAAATCACTCTCGAAGTCTTTAGATTCAGTCCAAACAGTTAGAACCTTATCTCTAATTGGGAAGACGACTAAAGTTCCGCTGACATCATTTTGTATATTTCCCCTTATCTTTATCCCACTAACGTTGCTAACCTGGACAGTACTAATTTCTAAGCCGTCTTTTGAACTTCTCTGCCTATATTTATCCAAAATATTATTGTAATCAGCAGTTTCCAGGGTCATCCTTAAGGCATACTTAGTATCTCCAGATATATCGGGGACGTAGTCTGGATATGCATATAGATTTATAACATCACCGGAGCTTGTTGCCTCGTTAAGCTCTAAATAATAGCTCCAAGTTTTTGGAAAACCTACCTTAATAGAGCCATACTGAGTTGGGCTCGTCCAAAACTTATATGGAGCTTTCTCTTTCTCATCGAACTCTGCCTGCTTCTGGTCTGCAATAACCTTAGACTGCTTTGTTACCTCATCACTAACTTTAGTATCAAAATTATTCTTATAATCATTGACTTTGGACATCTGTCCTGCCGCAAATATAAGAGTAATCACCAACAAAATACTACAAGCAATTATACCGAGCATTAATGGATTAGCCGCACCTTGGTTATCAAGCTTTTTTATCTTAAGCATATATATCTAATCTTACCAGATTTCTTCTAAATTACCGTCAAGGACAGATTCTGCCTTCGAAGTCTCCTTGCCAGACCTTAGATCCTTAATCAATTTATATGGATGTAGGACATAATTTCTTATCTGATTCCCCCATGCAGCTTGTTCGTTTGGGCCCTTAAGCTCCTCTAACTTCTCTTTGTGCTGCTCTAACATTAAAGCTGCCAAACGAGATCTAAGGACTTTCATTGCCACTTCTCTATTTTGTAGCTGCGATCTTTCATTCTGATTACTTACAACTATCCCAGTCGGTGTATGAGTGATTCTTACTGCAGAGTCTGTAGTGTTAACACTTTGCCCACCATGCCCGCCAGACCTGAAAACATCAATCCTCAAATCGGCTTCGTCTATTTTAACTTCGTCTGGCTGATCTATCTCTGGTAGAACCTCCACCATTGCAAAACTAGTTTCTCTAGTGCCACCACTATTAAATGGAGATACCCTTACTAGTCTATGGACACCATTCTCATTTTTTAGTACACCAAATGCATTATCGTTTACGAAAGAAATGGAAGCAGACTTCAATCCCCCCTCTTCTCCCCTGCTCTCATCAATAACCTTAGTTTTGTATCCTGACTTTTCTGCCCATTTCAAGTACATCCTCATCAACATTGATGCCCAATCCTCCGCGTCTACTCCTCCAGCTCCAGATCTAACCGTAAGTATTGCACCATGATCATCATATGGACCCGTAAATCTTGCTAATTCTTCCAGTTCCTCCAGCTCCTTATGCATTTTATCTAGTTCTTTTATGAGATCTTCACTCTCCCCTGCAACTAGAAAGTCTTCGATGGCTTCTATATCGCCTTCCAAAGCTTTGAGTGGCTCAACAACCTTCTTTAAGGCAACTTCTTCCTTATTGAGCTTAGTAGCCTCATTAGGTTTATCCCACACTTTTGGGTCTGAAAGTTGCCCTTTGACTTCTGCAAGTCTTATTGACTTCTCTTCAAGACCCAGTTCTTCCTGCAACTCTGCAAACCTGGCCTTAAGTTGCTCTAAAGTTTCTTGTATCTCCATTACTCTTAAGTTTACCACGCTATTGAGGTTAGCCTATCAGACAAAGTAAAGTATTGCATACTAGTCTGCAAAAATTTCCGCAAGCTTTTTATTCCACTTCTTGGCCTGTGCCTCAGTCACATTCCCTAAGAAACCCGCACCCCACTTCTTCGTCTTAATCAGATTGATGAACAACTCCTGTATAGACTCCGGCGTGACTGCATCATACCACTTATCAACATCTTCGAAATTGTAAACCCTTTCCACTTCATTCTTGGTGTACCAATCAGAGTTCCAGCCCAATATACTGGAGGCAGTCTGGTTCTTCATACGCAGACTGCCCTTGATAGAGGTAATAGCTTCGTCAACCTCATCCTTAGTAAGCGGATGGGACTGTATCCTACTTACCTCCGCAACTATCAAATCTAATAGATCATCCATATTCTTATCCCCGACTTGGCAGGATATCTCCCAAGAATACTTACCATCCTTGCTATACGAACCTCCTGCCTCAAGTGCATAAACCAAACCCCTGGATCTTGCCTTACCATATATCCTCGAGTGGTCACCATCGTCCAGTATTTTGTTCAATATATTTATATTAACCATCAGCTTCTCTATGCTCCATAGCGGTAGTTCAGCATAAGTCTCAATCGTAAAATATATATTAGGGACATCGTTTTTTTTGATAACCACAGGATGCTCATACCCTTTAATTGTGGGGTACCTATATAGTTCATACTTTTTTGTCTTGGGAAGTTTATTCAACCCTTCTAATATCTCTAAAATAGTATCTTTTTTGTTTTCCATATTACCGGCTATAAAGAATACTGCGTTATCAGCTCCATGTG
>JAKOXJ010000042.1 GCA_029781075.1 bacterium
CTGCCCAGTTCTCATCGAAAAATCACCTGCTAAGAATATTTTAACCATATTACCGTTAAACTCTATCTCGTGGTTCTTTCCAATAGGATTATTGTTACCAGTCTCAATTACTCTATGGTTCCTCAGTATGTGCTGGAGTTTTTCTTGCTCTGAGAGGAGCACTGCCTCTTTGGCCTTGGCATTATCCCAAGGAGAGTTATCATGCCAAGTCTCTGAGCTCTCGGTTAGCGTTTGCCTAAACTCAGCAGCAAGTTCTCTCAGCTCTAATTTGAGCTCTTCTAGTCTTTCTACAACTAGTTCTTTGTCTTCTTGTAGTATTTCCATATTTTTAATAGTTTAGTTTATTTGATCTGGGATGTCATTCAAAAAGTAAAAGACACCCTCTAGGTGCCTGAAGGAGCCACTTTGCCCCGGTTGATGCTATTGATTATAGCAAAAACCACTTGTGTGTGGCAAGTGGTTTTAAAGGGTGATCGGTTAAAATCTTTTGTTTTCTTGTTTTTAATTCCTTTTTTATTTTATTTTTACTTCTCTAGTTGTTACTATTGCAAAAATCTAGGATAAAAACAAGACTGCAAATTTAAGCAATTTTATTGCGCTTGAGTTTACATCTTGATCTCAACATCGCAACCGGCAGGAAGGTTCAAACTCATCAACCTGTCGATTGTCTGCGGAGTTGGATCAAGCACATCGATTATGCGCTTATGCACGCGAGATTCGAATTGCTCCTGAGAGTTTTTGTACTGAGCAGGAGCCCTAACTACGCTATAAAGCGTACGGCGAGTTGGTAAAGGGATTGGCCCGTTAACCTTAGCACCAGTCCGAGTAGCAATATCTACGATCTGTTTTGCAGATAGATCTGCTACTTTGTGATCAAAAGCTTTAAGTCTGATTCTGATCTTTCCCGTTGCTTTAGCTGCTGTTGCCATATCCCTTTATCTCTAACCTGATCCTCTTTATTACTTGACGATCTTTGTTACTACACCAGCACCAACTGTACGTCCACCTTCACGGATAGCTAGGTTTAGACCTTCTTCCATCGCAATTGGTGAGATTAGTTTAACTTTGAAAGTTACTGTATCGCCAGGCATTACCATTTCTTTGTCAGCTGGGAGCTCAATTTCTCCGGTCACGTCAGTTGTTCGGAAGTAGAACTGCGGCTTATAACCCTTAAAGAATGCTGAGTGACGTCCACCTTCTTCTTTAGTTAGGATGTAAACCTCTGCTTCGAACTCTGTGTGTGGAGTTATTGAACCTGGTTTAGCAAGAACCTGACCACGTTCGATCTGTTCACGCTCGATACCGCGAAGTAGTAATCCTGCGTTATCACCGGCTTGACCCTGATCTAGAGACTTCTTAAACATCTCAACACCAGTGATTGTAGTCTTCTGAGTATCTTTAATACCAACGATTTCTACTTCGTCACCAACCTTAACGATACCTTGCTCAATTCTACCTGTAGCAACAGTACCACGTCCTTTAATACTAAAGACATCTTCGATCGGCATTAGGAATGGCTTATCTAGATCACGAACTGGCTCTTTGATCCATTCGTCAACAGCGTCCATTAGCTCCATGATTGAATCTTCAGCAGCACTGTCGCCTTCTAGAGCCTTAGTAGCAGAACCTTTAACGATTGGTGATTTCTCATCGAAGCCTTGCTTCTTAAGCTCTTCACGGATTTCATCTTCTACTAGTTCAACTAGATCTGGATCAGCAAGGTCCATCTTGTTTAGGAAGACAACGATAGAAGGTACACCGACCTGCTTAGCAAGGAGTATGTGCTCTTTAGTTTGAGCAAGAGGTCCATCGTTACCAGCAACTACTAGGATAGCTCCGTCAATCTGAGCAGCACCAGTGATCATGTTCTTGATGTAATCAGCGTGACCTGGCATGTCGACGTGAGCGTAATGACGCTTTTCTGTCTCATACTCAACATGTGAAGAGTTAATAGTAATTCCACGTTCTTGCTCTTCTTTGGCACCATCAATGGTAGCAACAGTAGCGACTACGTCGTTAGCTCCACCAGGTACTCTTTTTGCTAGAACAGCTTTAATTGCAGCCGTAAGGCTTGTTTTACCGTGGTCAACGTGTCCCATTGTTCCAACGTTAACGTGTGGCTTGGTTCTTGAATAAGTATCTGCCATATCTTTTTTAGATTTTAACCTTTTTAATTAATGTTTTTTATTAATTTGATATTTCAGTTTTCTCTGATAGAAGATCTTCGTCCACAATAACTGCTTACTGGCAGTTTGCCTCACTATGCAGCCTTAACGTTTTAGCCTGCATAGCTGGCATTTGTTTTTAGTGGAACTCGGATCTTAAAATAGTCAGAGAAATACTAAGTACTAATTTTACACTAGTGGTAGTGGTTTTTGCAAACCCCTATTAATTCACTTCCACCAAGGACGCTCATCCTCAAAAAACCATCCAAATACTTTAGGCGGTATATCAAAAGCCATACCTACTATCTTAGCCCCAGTAGCAGATATGAAGTCTCGTGCTACGCCAAGCTCTTCATCAAAAAGACCCGGCACTTTTACCGAGTCATTCATAAGGGGAGGATGCACAAAAGCCTCATCTGGATGTTGACACCCTACAGATCTGATATCTTCTGTAGGATCTTCGTAGGGTCTATCTAACTCTAATAATGTCATCGGACAGCTTAGGTTTATAACTTAAGCAGAATTATACTCTTAGACCTAGAATAATCAATCTTCGTTGTGCTCTTGAACATGTTGCCAAGGGCATGGTTGGTCATGAAGTCTCTGTAGGGCTGCGATGCCCTGTGAAGGAAGTTTAACCAATCATACACTGGCATCAAATATGCTCCCTGCTATATAGGATACAGACCCTGCCGCTTCTCCGAGCCTAGAGATAATAATCAAATCTCTAGGATTACCAGGCCGACCTTGGACCTCTTTACTAGGTCCTGAATCATACGTTGGCATGGCCATATTATCTTCTTTCTATTCTTCGGACTTTTTGCCACGCTTAGAGATGATCTCTTCGGCAACATTTGGTGGTACTTCTGCGTAGTGGTCAAGCTCCATAACAGAGTTAGCGCGACCTTGTGACATTGACCGTAGATCAGTAGTGTATCCAAACATGTTACCAAGTGGAACGAAAGCGATAACTTCTTTAGCTCCGTAAGCATCTTCCATACTTTCGATACGTCCACGCCTTGAGTTTAGATCTCCGATAACATCTCCCATGAAGTCCTCTGGCGTAGTTACCGTAACCTTCATGATTGGCTCCATAATTATTGGGGCAGCAACCTTAACAACATTTTGTAGACCGATTGAACCTGCAATCTTAAATGACATTTCTGAAGAGTCGACATCGTGATAAGTTCCGTCGAACAAAGTGACTTTGACATCTACGACTGGGTAGCCGGCAATAACACCACTTGCCATAGCTTCTTCGATACCGGCGCGAACTGCTGGGCGATATTCTTGGGGCACAACACCTCCTTTGATCTCATCAACAAATTCGAATCCAGCACCGCTTTCTTGTGGCTCAATGCGTAGGTGCACATCTCCGTACTGACCACGTCCACCGGACTGACGGACAAATTTACCTTGTGCCTCAGCTGTTTTCTTGACAGTCTCACGATAGGCCACCTGTGGAGCACCGATATTTGCTTCTACTTTAAATTCTCTCTTCATTCTATCTACTAGAATCTCTAGGTGAAGCTCACCCATTCCACGGATAATTGTCTGGGCGGTTTCTGGGTCAGTTGCTACTTTAAAGGTTGGGTCTTCTTCTGCCAAGCGCTGAAGAGCGAGTGACATTCTCTCTTGATCCTGTTTAGTCTTAGGTTCAATAGCAATAGCTACTGGTGGCTCTGGGAAGTCAATGTTCTCTAATAAAATTGGCTTTGCAACGTCACAAAGCGTATTTCCGGTAGTAGTATTTTTAATACCAACAATTGCAGCAATGTCGCCGGCACGGATCTCATCAATATCTTCACGCTTATCAGCACGAAGTCTCACTAGACGGCCGACACGCTCTTTCTCTCCAGTCGAAGCGTTAAGCACATAAGAGCCGGTCTTAAGTACTCCAGAGTAAACACGGAAGTAACAAAGTTTACCTACAAATGGATCGTTAGTTAACTTGAAAGCAAGACCAGAGAGCGGCTCATCATCACTTGGCTTCCTACTTATAGTGTCATCAGACTTAAGATCAGTCCCCCATGTCTCACCCTTATCAATCGGAGAAGGCAGATAATCGACCATTAGATCTAATAGGGCCTGAACGATGACACCGCGTCCATCTCCACCAGAGACTATATAAAGTTCTCCACTTATTACAGCTTTTCTTAATGCTACTTTTAGTTCATCTGTAGTGATTGAGTCTTCACCCTCTTCTAAGAAGCGCATCATTAGTTCGTCATCGGCCTCAACTGCACTTTCAACTAATAGGGAGCGAGCGTTCTTGGCTTTTTCGACCATGTCAGCTGGGATTTCTCCTTCGACTAGTTCTTTATCGGTAAAGTCGCTGTAGGTGTAGGCCTTCATCTCAACAAGGTCGACAATACCGTTAATATCTTTTTCAAAACCGATTGGTAAATGAACAGGAACGGCTTTTTTGCTGAGGCGAGCATGAATACTTTCGAGTGATTTATAGAAGTCACCTCCGATCTGGTTGATCTTGTTAATAAAGCAGATTCTTGGGACTCCGTATTTTGTAGCTTGACGCCAAACCGTTTCTGTTTGAGCTTCAACGCCTGATTTACCATCGAAGACAACAACCGCACCATCAAGTACACGCATCGAGCGCTCTACCTCAACAGTAAAGTCTACGTGACCAGGAGTATCAATAATGTTAATTTGTTTACCCTTCCAGAAGCATGTTACTGAGGCAGCAACGATGGTAATACCACGTTCACGCTCCTGATCCATCCAGTCGGTAGTTGTTTCACCTTCGTGAACTGCCCCAATTTTATGGCTTAAACCTGTTCTATACAGGATTCCTTCTGTGGTTGTAGTTTTACCGGCGTCAATGTGAGCGATAATACCAATATTTCTGAAGTCGTTGATGTCTGTCTTGGCCATAATGTCCTAAATACTATTTCTTATTCTTAAATTAATTTTTAGATTAAAAAGTCGAGATTATATTTAAAAGAGTAATCTCGGCTGACTTTTATAGGGATATTATAGCACAACTGGTAGAGGTGAGTATATTTGCGGTATAATAAGATGTAATCACTAGGGAGAGGTGTCCGAGTGGTTTAAGGAAACGGTCTTGAAAACCGTCGTGCCGGCAACGGTACCGTGGGTTCGAATCCCACCCTCTCCGCCAGAATTAATTGAATATATGAAACCTACAGATCTAGCTAAGATTCAGGTCATGATGAAGTGCCAAAAATGTGGTGGCCAACTTAAAAAAGTAAGTTGGAAAATTACTGCCGGAGCATTTGATGCGGGTAAAGAAGTTGAACAAACCGTATTTCAGTGCCCAGACGACAAAGAATTTATAAGCTTAGAAATATCCACTGGTAATGAGTCAGAATTTGCCTTTACGTTTGATGATGAGTCCTACGACCAAGAAGATACTGATTAGACATAGACGACTTATATTACATTCATAGACTATGAGGGTTATAGTGACCTTCTTTTCTTATAGTGACAAAACCGATAACTGTTAGAATACTCTATATGAAGAAGGTTACCGTAAACGATATAATGCAACAGGGCTACACTTATGAGCTTACTGAGCCAATGGGTAAGAACTTTGATGAGAGATTTAGACCAGAACTAACTCCAAAAGAAATGCTAGAACTAGGTGTATTTGGTGGTAAGTACATGACCGATTGCCAAGATGAATTTCCTAAAGATTGGTTCGATAACGCAAAGCTCTGTCATGAATTCCATGATGCAAAGTTAAATTGCTTCGGAGTGAATGCTAGCCAGAGTTTACAGGTTTGGAGAGAAAAAGGCTGGATACATGATGATGATCCCAGGGGGTGGTTTCAATGGTACTGCAGATATTACATGGGAAGACGTCACGAAGATGATGAGAGACAGATTAAGCGCTGGATAAATATGAGAAGACACATTGCTCAGATAAAGAATGCTTGTATGCAGGGCGACTTTGACTGCCACAGGAAGCAACGTCAGGCAGTACTTCACTGGGCTTATGACAGTAGAAAGATCTAGATATATTTTTTTAATTTAAATTTAGAAATTGCCTAGCAAAGACGAGACCATGGACTTCTTTAGCGCCAGCATCCTTAAGGACCTTTGCGGCAGAATTCAATGTAGATCCTGTAGTTGTGACGTCATCAATTAAAATAATGGCATCTCCGTTTATTAGGGCTTTGCGATGAGCAATAAAGAACTTCTTAGAGGCTTCAGAGCGTTGCTGCTTAGTTGATCCAATTTGATCAAATGAGCTCGTTCTAATAAGCAAAGACTTGAATCTAAGCCCCTCTTTTTTGGCAAAACCTTTAGATATGAGATATGATTGGTCCCAGCCTCTTTTACGGGCTCTTCTTCCTGCGGTAGGGACTGGGCTAACGATAATGTTCTTTATACTTGATATTCTTGAAATTGTAGAGATTGCCGACGACATTGGCTTGGTCGCGGCGTAGGTGTTGTCAAATTTTAAAGCTTTAACTAAATCTGAACTTAAAGTATTTTTATAATCGGAATACCAAGCTATAGAATCGAGGCTCTGTTTAGGTTTGCATCTACCGCAAATACCAAGATCTTTGCATTTTTGGTTACATTTATAGCAAGTTTTGCCGGAGGATTTATCCATAACTTCTTCAAGGCATTTTTGACAACAAATGAAACCTTCCTCATTACAGCTTAAACAGTGGTGGGGTGCTACAAAACTAAGGGCATAATCTAGGTATTTCATGGCAGTATTGGGGTTAAGTTTACTCGGCAATCTTGCAATAACTTCTATTGTAGGTTTAGAATGTACCTTAATACAAATTTGATTTGTGAAATAGAGAAAAACCTGGAGGGGTAGTAAACTAAAATAGCTATGGCTAGAAGAAAACAATTGCCTACAAATGATGACAGCATGTTACTAGAAGATGATTTTGGGGCAGCTTTTTTGGATGAAGAAATAGTACTTGAAGGAGATCAAGAACCTACCGTAGAAGAGCCTGCAGAAGTTGAAGTGGTTGAAGAAGAAGTTGTAGAGCTTGGCGAGGAAGATGCGCAGCTCGCAGTAGATCTTTACGAAACTGAGGAAAAACTTATTCTTAAAGCACGCGTCGCTGGAGTAGATAAGAGCGATATTGATTTAGAGCTTAACGAAGGTGTCATAACTATCAGTGGAGTTCTTAGTAGCAACGATAGCGATGAGATTACTCAGTACCATCTCCAGGAGTGCTATTGGGGCAAATTTTATCGTCAGGTAAAATTCCCTGTCCCAGTTAAAGAGGATGAGGATTCTATTGATGCGGTGCTAGATGAAGGAGTTCTAATCCTAACATTTATAAAAGAGAAAACTGACACAGCAAAGAAGATCAGAATTAGTTAGCTAACTTAATTTAGAATCTCGTATATAAATACCTCTAAATATAGGGGTTTATGTGCATTATAAATCTAATTATATGGGAGATAGGACTAGTTATGAGTTTAAAACTTAAAGAAATAATAAGAAATAAAGCTAAGTGGCCAATGATAATCATGGTACTAGCATCCATACTATCGCTACCAATGTGGTTAGATGCGACCCTGGTTAGCTATAGTTACCAGACGTTTGGTGATAGAGTTGGTATATTTTATATATTAAGCCTCGTATTATCTTCGGCAGGTCTTGCCATGGAGGTTTTATTAAACAGTAAAGAAGGACGTAGTCGATTATTAATAGTGCTATTAATAATTAACTTCTCAATTTTTATTTATAGTGGATACGTAGTATTATTCCTTGGCTTTACGGCACGTACAAGTGGTGCTTAAAAACTATCAATCACCAATTACCTTAATAACTTCTTCTGTGTTAAGGGTTCTTTCTGGGTGATAGAAAGTTATACTAAAGGTTATCTTTTTTGGTGATTTTGGATCTTTCTGAAAAATAGAGACCGGCTTTATATAAAATTCTGCACCACTCTTATTTGTTGGTTTAGAGATTTTAGATACTAATTCATCTTCGACTTCTTGATACTTTTTATCGGAAGATACTTCTATAGTGACGTCTTGAGTTAGCTCCGGGAACCTATTTAGGGGTTTATAAACTGGATCTTGATTGAAGTTCTCACTCAAATACCCCAGGTCAAGCTCAAAGCCTGCAGAAGCCTCTGGAAGTTTAAAGCTTTCATATACCTGTGGTGTAAATTCGCCAATTAGTCCCCGTAGTTGACCATCGATCTCAACTCCAGCTGTTCTGCTAAACTGGAACGGTGAACAAATTGGATGTTTAGACCCGAAAATATCCTGCTTCATTTCTACTAGCCTGAACTTAGCGCCTAAAGATTTTAGAAGTTCATCTAGATATTTCTTAACTACAAAATATGGCGAACCTTCAGCCTTATCCTTATTAGCGTATACAAAGCCAAGATGCTGGTATTCTATTGGTAACTTATCTTTTTTATCTAAGTGGTCTTTTATGTGAGATTTACCCAGCTCGTAAAGAGCAAATTCGTCCTCCCCAGACTTAATATTCATATGGACCTTATCGAGTAGGTTGGGGACCATGCTTAGCCTGTACCTTTGCAGGTCAGGACTTAGGGCATTTCTGATTTTGTAGGCCATTTCTGGATCCTGACCAGCTTTTCTGATTAGATTCTCGTTAACAAAATTATAAGTTAATACTTCATTAGCCCCATGTCTGGATAAGTTGTTTCGAATTGCTTTTTTTAGATTAACCATAGGGTTTTCCTGAGCTGGGGATATGCGCCTAATTGGTAACTCGGCTTCGATCTTGTTGAATCCATAAAGACGACCGATCTCTTCGATAATATCCTCGTCAATCTCTAGGTCTGTGCGCCAGAAAGGTGGAGTAAAACAGACTTCATCAAGCATCTCGTGAGAATCAATCTCTACACTATTAAGAATCTTTGAGATCTTCTCTCGATCTAGTTCGAGGCCCAATATCTTATTAACTTTTGAGACTTCGATGTTTAAATGCCTGTACTCAAACTTTTTATCGTTTTGGTCGAATACCTCACCATGTTTAGAGTTTGGGTTGAATTCTTTAACTAGATCCATAGCCTTTAACAGGACAACTAGCGTCTGGGCTTCTGGCTGGCCTTTTGTATAGCGAGTGACGGCATCAGTAAATACGCCAGTCTTCATCGAGGTTCTTCGGATTGAGTACATGTCAAAGCTGGCAGACTGGAGGATAATCCTCGTAGTATCATTATCTATTTCTGAGTTTGCCCCACCGTTAATCCCCGCAAGATCTATCGGGATATCATCCTTGTATATTGTTATGGCATCCTCTGGGAGATCTATATCTTTACCCTGTAGAACTTTGAGCTTATCACCCCTGCTCGGCTTTCTTATTGTTAACTTAGCAACCGAATCATTTTGTTTTAACTTATCAAAATCAAAAGCGTGCATTGGCTGGCCAGTCAAGATCATCATGTAGTTGGTAATATCGACTATGTTATTAATTGGACGAATCCCTAAACGAGTTAAGAAGGCTTTTAGCCACATCGGGCTTGGTGCTATCTTGATGCCTTCTATGCAGACAGCCGTGTAACGTGGGACTAGCTCAGGGATCTTATTATCGATCTCGAGCTTGAGACTAGATTCTGCTTTGGGAAACTGAGGCTCAAAGTTTTTGTACCACTCGGGTGATTTAAAGTTAATGTTTTGGATCCCAGCGATCTCACGAGCAACCCCTAAATGCCCAAAACAATCAGGGCGGTGGGTAAACATCTTATTCTCAAAATCAACAATTATGTCATCTAAATCGTAGAGATTTTTGAATGGATTGCCTGGTTTTAGTAAAGTATCTTTTACTTCAGGAGATTCAAGCTCAATAACACCTTCATGATCGTTGGAAAGAGAGAGCTCCTTAGGTGTAGCTAGCATGCCGCTACTTTCAACTCCCCTAAGTTTTATCTTAGAGAGGATAAAAGGTTCTTTATCATCAAAAGTTGATGGAATGGTTGCTCCCGGCGATACCCAAGCCGTAGTTAAGCCTTCTCTGGCATTTGGTCCGCCGCAGACTACCTGGACAAAACCATCTTTATCCCGATCGACTTTCTTTGCTGCACCACCATCATCGATTAGACAAATATTTAGTTTTTCGGCATCGGGATGTTTTTCTACCTTGACTATCTTTACGACATAGACTCCTTCGTAGCGAGCTCCCCAGTCGATGATCTCATCAAAAGCTCCGATTTGAGAGTTTAGTTTTTCGGCAAGGTCATGAGCACTAAGCTTTAATATCTTAGAGATATCTACTGATGAATTTTTCTGGCCGAGTTTGAATGAGTATTTCATATCTTTATATTAAAACTGCTTTAAAAACTTAAGTTTGGCAGAGTGGAATAAGCGGACATCTTCAACACCGTATTTCATCATAATTAGTCTCTCTATTCCACAACCAAAAGCAAAACCTGAGTACTTTTTAGAGTCGATGCCAGCCATTTCTAGAACGTTGGGATGTATCATTCCGCAGCCTAAAAGCTCGATCCAGCCAGACTGTGAACAGATATGACAGCCTTTCTTATCACAGAACGGGCAAGAAAGGGCGAATTCGAAACTAGGTTCTGTGAACGGAAAATAAAATGGATTGATTCGTGTTTCGACTTCTTTACCGTAATAAGCAGAAAGGAATGTTTTAAGGGTTGCAATGAGATTTCCAACATTAACATCTTTATCAACATATACCCCCTCTAGTTGATGAAAGGTGTGCTCATGACGAGCATCAACATCCTCGTTTCTATAGACCCTATCTGGTACGACACCAGCAATTGGGCGACCTTCTTCTAGATCTGACTTTCTAAGGCTTAGTATTCTACTTTGCATCGTTGAGGTGTGTGCGGGCGCTACAAGTTCTTCTTCCGTTACGAAAGTATCGTAGTCATCTCGTGCAGGGTGATCTTCTGGGAAGTTAAGAGATGTGAACATGTGCCAAGCATCATCTAGATTCCTAGATTCGAAGATCTCAAAACCAATTGAATTGAATATCTCAGATACCTTTTCTATCTCCTGAGAAATTGGATGAATACTACCATTCTGGGCTGGTAAAAGTGATGGTTCTTTGGCATTAATATCAAAGGGTGCTGTAAGATCGATCGGTCTCAAATCTTCGACTTTTTTTTCATTATCGTCTTTCAGCCAAGATTCAACTTCTTTTTTTAGATCGTTTATAGCCAGACCCAGCTCTCTCTTCTGTTCTGCAGGAACTTTAGGAAGTAGTGCGTAAAGTTTCTTGAGATGATCGGATTTAAGAATACGAGTTTTATCGTCTAAGTTTTTAAACTCAGCCGCAAGTTCTTTTTTGGCCGCTTCGACCTGGCTATTCCAGTCTGACATTTTTTATTGGTATACAGTTAATTTTAACACTTAGAGCTCCATTTTGTGCTAGAATTAACTGCATATGGAAAATGCATTCAACATCTTAGTCATTATTCTAAGTATCTTCTTAGCAATCTTTTTAATCCTTTGGATTATTGTTTTAATCTATGCTTGGAAGATAGCTCGGGCAGCTAGAAGAATAACTGATAAAACAGAAACTGCAGTTAATGATGCCGGCACACTTATCAGCAACGCAAAGGATGCAGTTGCACCAGCAGTTGCTGCTAAAGTTTTGACTAAGGCAATTAAGAACTTTACTAATAAGAGCAAGGTAAAAGTTAAGAAGAAGTAACTTGAGCACCCCAAGATCCCTTGAAGCCACAATAGATAGGCAGGTAGAAGCACTCTGCATCGCAGAAAAAGCCGGAAAATTAGCTGCCACAATGTTTAATGTACCTGGCGGACACGTAAAAATGCCGGACATTAAAGAACAATATGATTCTCTAATACTAGAGATGAGTGGCTTACCTTTAGATGAAGAGACCAGAAGAGGCGTCTGGGAGCGCTATGCAAATGTATTTGTCCAAAATAGTATGACATGCGCACCGAGTTATCCTATTGTTTAGGAGGGCATACTTTTTTATTTTTTTCCTTTCTTTTGTATCTTGTAGTGTTGCTGGATGAAGAGAAGTTCATCAATAATATCTTGAAGATGGCGGACTTGGAGTTCATCACCTTTTTTTAATTGATCGCTTAACTTATCTAGTCTAGTTGCTAAAGTTGTAAAGTATTGCCCAGATCGAATTAGCACATCCGTCTCACTCAAATCAGTGAATCTGGCTATATCAGCCAAGAATAACTCGTTAGTCAGCATAGAATATGTGTCTTTTTCTTTAGTATCACGCATAGATTTTATTCTCTTCATATTTTTATTCTTGAATGAAATTAAGTACACTAGTATAACTTTTTGATGTAATTATCAGATGATCTAAGAGCTCTACGCCCAAAACATTGCCCGCCTCAACAAGCTGCCTAGTTGTATTAATGTCCGCTTCAGTTGGCTCAAGACTACCCGATGGGTGATTATGGGCAATGAGCACTGCAATTGCTCCCTGTTCTATGGCGGGCTGGAAGACCTCTCTAGGGTGCACTATATTAGAAGTTAGGCTACCAACCGAAATAATTTCATCATGAATTATCTGGTACCTACTATTTAAATAAAGTGCACGAAGTTGTTCTTTTTTGCCATACGATATTACCTTTAAGTGTTCATAGGCTTGCTGTGATGTCTTAATATATGCAGGCTTACCATACTTTTCACTAAAGAACCTTCTACCAATCTCTAGGGCTGCAATTATTTGTGAAGCCTTACCAACAGGTATATCAACAAGTTCTGCAAACTTTTTTGGACTCAACTCGCTAGTAAGAGCTTTTTCGCCATACTCGCGTAGTATTCTTTGGGCCATAGACATTACTTCTTCTTTACGTGTACCTGTACCCAATAAAATTGCGACTAACTCGGCAATGGTTAGGGACTTTGCACCAAGCATATACATCTTCTCTCGAGGCTTTTGCTCTGTTGGAAGATCCTTAACTTTGATGGTATAGCGACCTGAAGGTATATCACTGTGTGCAAGAGTGATATCATGGTCCGCAAGTCTATAGGAGTCTGTTTGAGTCACTTAATACCGACTTTCTGGCGTTTAGTTATTTTAACTTAGCGGCCTTAAAAGTTTGTGTGGCTCAATATGCTAAAATAGAGTGTAATATTTTATGTCGGGACATAGCAAGTGGGCGACAATAAAGCGCCAAAAAGATGTTAAGGACTCCAAACGTGGAGCCCTGTTTACACGTATTGGTAACCAAATTGCCATGGCAGCTCGTTCTGGGACTGATCCAGCAACAAACCCTAGTCTAGCTGCAGTAATTGAGAAGGCTAAGTCTGCCAACATGCCAATGAGTAACATCGAACGAGCAATTAAACGAGTAGCTGATAAAGATGCCGCTCAACTGGAGGAAGTCTTGTACGAAGGTTACGGGCCAGCTGGAGTAGCCGTTATGGTTGAGTGTGCAACAGATAATAAGAACAGGACTTACCCGGAAGTTAAGCATGCTTTTTCTAAGTTTGGTGGTAATATCGCTGAAGGTGGAGCAGTCGCCTTTCAATTTGAGAGGCAAGGAGTTATTGTGGTTAAAGCCTCTGGAGAAGACGCGCTTCTAGAGGTTTTAGAAGCTGGAGCGAATGATGCCAGTGAAGAAGAAGATATTATTGTTGCTTACACCGACCCAAAAGATCTTCACAGTGTTAAAGCAAAGCTGAATGAATCTGGTTTAGAAACTGAAAGTGCCGAACTTAGCTGGCAGCCTAAGAATACTGTGCCTATGGACGAAGAAGCTCAGACTAAACTAGAAAAGATCATTGATGCTCTTGAAGATCTACAGGACGTTGTAAATGTCAGTCATAATGGCGGTGATTAGAAAGCTCACTCTTAACCTCTTCTACTGTTTTACAATTCATCAATTTTACTCTTAGGTCTGATGCGCCATCGAAGTCTCGAATGTATACCTTAAAGAAGCGTTTGAGGGGATCAAACTTCTTTTGGGGGTTTAACCTGACTTCTTCTTCGAAAAGGTCTAGGTGACAATTTAGGAGTTCCAGTAGCTCTTTTTTTGATTCTGGTAGCGATAAATCTAGGGGATCTTCTCTAAAGCATGTAATGTTTTGGAATATTCCTCGACCGATCATTACCCCATCCAGATTGTGCTTTTTAACTAATTCTTCACCATGCTTACGAGTCATGATGTCACCGTTACCAATAATTAGAGTCCTTGGAGCGACCTTATCTCTTAATTTAACTATGTCAGAAAAAAGCTCATGGTGGGCCGGAACTTTGGACATCTCCTTTTTGGTCCGGGCATGGATTGTTAGAGCGTCGATGTTTTGTCTTAAGAGATGAGTAATCCACCCTTCCCATTCATCAACTTTAGAGTAGCCCAAACGAGTCTTAACGGAAACAGGTAGCCCACCGGCCTTGGCTGCCTGGATCATCTCTGCAGCGAGTTCAGGATGGAGTATCATCGCCGAACCAGAGGCATGCTTGGTGGCAGTTTTAACAGGGCAACCCATATTAAGATCAATCCCATCAAAGCCCATCTTTTTTAAAGCTTTTGACATCTTTTCGAGATTATCTGGGTTAGATCCCCAAACTTGTGCAATCAGAGGCTTTTCTGACCTTGTAAAAGAGAGTCTTCGACCAACCACTTTTTTCCCCTCAGAGTTCCAGCCTTCGACATTTGTAAACTCGGTGAAGAATAGATCTGGACGTCCGGCCTTAATAACAACTCTTCTGAAGACCGTATCTGTTACGGCCTCCATTGGTGCAAGCACAAAAAGTGGCTTTGGCAACTTCTGCCATACTATTTTCCTATTAAATATCATTACTATTGATTATACCAGGGAAGATGATGCGAATGTGTTAGAATTAGCATAAACATTTATGGGTAGTAACTCTAAGAATAATTCTAGTAAAGGTACTTTCTCTAAGATCAAAAGAGAAGTAAGACTAATGTATCGAGAGTTTTCTGGCTGGATAAAGCAGAAGGTTGCAAATAGAAAAATAGAGGGCTCGCCAAGATCTTTTAGGAAGAAGAAACGGACTAAAACAAAAAGTATAGAGAAGAGCTCTAGGCTAATTAAAGAAAGTCTGAAGTTTGTTGGTGAGCACTGGAAGACCTTAGGATTAATACTACTTGCTTATATCGGGGTTTACTTTGTCCTGGCTTACGCCACGCCTAATATAAATTTGCAAAGTATATTTAATGAGGCTAGCCAAGCTGGAGCCAAGCCAGGGATAGCAAGTAAACTGGAGACCTTGACCGGGGCTTTATTCACCTACCGTAGTGAAGCAACGGACTTTGCCAGATGGGCTCAGTTCTTTTTGGCAGTTATCTTCAGTATTATATTTATCTACGCTATTAGGAACCTACATAGAGGCACACCTACTAGGGCTAGGGACGCCCTATATAGTGGTACCGTTAACTTGATACCATTTGTGCTGGGCATATGTTTGATCGCCATAGAATTAATACCATTTACTCTTATTGGGGTAAGTTATAACCTTGGTATGTCCAGGGGGTTATTTATTGGAGCCTTGGAGAAATATACGGCCGTAGTAGTTCTAGTCCTCGCAGGACTATTGACCTTCTGGTTTATTCCTACGGCAATTATTTCTCTTTATGCGGTTACTGTCCCTGGAGTGTATCCCTCAAAAGCAATGCAGGCAGTTAGGATAATGGTTAGTAACAGAAGACTGGAAGTTGTTAGGCATCTGACCGTATTTGTTCTGTTTATCTTTGTCAGCTATATGGTCCTACTCCTTTTACTGGTTACATATCTCCCTCGCTTTGCTAACCTGAGCCTAGATTTATTCTTTTTAACTGCACTACCACTTATACATGTAATGATGTACAAGCTCTACCTGCGGTTGCTAGAAGGCGCTCAAAAACAATCTTAACAACACCTGATTATTTAGTAGCCCACTAAGTGTTATGCTTAGTGTTAAGTTATGGCACAAAATATATCGCTTCAGACATGTCCAGGCTTTTACCGTGGATTGTTAGATATAGAAAATGATGGCAGCGCCCAAGTTAGCTCTTTTACGATACTCAACCCCTTTGAAACTACAGAAGCTACACCTCTTGATAGACCTAAAGCAGGAAGATACGACATTGTATTGAAGAGTACTGATACAGTACCAGGTTTTGAGCTTGTCTCCACATTCCCTGACGATAACCAGGAAGAAGTAAGATGGGAAGAAAGGAATGGGGATAGAATCGAAACACCATCATATGCTTCTTGCACCTTCGACTCACGAGCGAATATTGGTGGCTCGGCAAAAGTAGAACAAACCTTAAAATATATAGTTGATTCAGGTGGTGTTGGGGGGCCTAGATTTAGTGCACAACTCAGAATTCATAACTCCCCTAGGGGAGGTCAAGTCGCTGTCTTACCTGTCTTCAAGGCTATTATAGATGGCTTGAATTTGGTAGATGGTAGTGATTTGTTTGATAGAGATCATACAATTATACCTGGTAGTTTTATGGAGGACCCGTTTACAATACCCCTGGGGCCACCTAGGAGAGCATACTATGATGAAAGCCCAATTGACGGATGGTATGACACCGATGCGGACAAACCGGAAGAGTATACTTATGCCCTATGGCTAACGACCAACACTGAGTCCTACGGCAACAGACACCCAATTTTAGCAAGCTTTGAACAACTTGGGAGGGATAGTTGTTTGTTAACAGCTGTACCAACATCAACCGTTAGTCCTCAGGAATGTAGAGTTAGGGTGTTGGATCCAGGAGAAATGATAAGTTATGGTGTCTCTTTTAATATCGCAGAATCAGGAGATGTTCCCTTGAGATTCCCAGCTCGCTCTACCACTGTTAAAGCCTAGCTTAAGTTTGTTATAATTAAGATAAATGAATATCGCCCAAGCAGAAAAGCGAGTTGCCAAGCTTCGAGAATTAATTAACGATTATCGCTATAAATATCACGTGCTCGATGAGAGTACTATGAGTGAGGCGGTAGCTGATAGTTTAAAGCATGAGCTGGCCGAGCTTGAAGCTAAATATCCAGAGCTAGTTACTCCCGATTCTCCAACTCAGAGTATCCCAGGTGAAATAGCCAAAGGTTTTAAGAAGGTGCAGCACCAGACTCGCATGCTAAGTTTAAATGACGTATTTAGTAAAGAAGAGATCGAAAATTGGGTTGTTAGGATTAAGAAATTAGTTCCGGATGAGAAGTTAGAGTATTTCTCTGACATAAAGCTAGATGGACTTGCATGCTCCTTGGTTTACGAAGATGGAGTTCTTGTAAGAGGAGCAACTAGAGGTGACAGTTTTGTTGGTGAGGATGTAACCTCTAACATAAAAACTCTAGAAAGTGTGCCCTTAAGATTAAGAGGAGCTAGTGATTTTAGTAAAGGTAGGACAGAGGTAAGGGGCGAAATAGTGATCTTTAAAGAAGAATTCACCAAACTTAATGCCAAGTTAGAAAAAGATGGCCTAAAAACTTATGCCAACCCCAGAAACCTTGCCGCAGGAACGATTAGACAACTAGACCCAAAGCTCGTGGCTGCTAGACCGCTCACCTTCTTTGCGTATGATCTTATCCATGAAGGTTTTGATGCAACACATGAGCAAGTTTACACAAGCTTAAACAAACTTGGTTTTAAAACCTCTGGTGTCCATAGGGTATTCAACAATGTGGATGGCCTTGAGAAGTATATCTCGCAGTGGGCAGATAAAAGACAGGAGCTTAAGTTCAATACAGATGGCTTTGTTATTAAAGTTAATGATCGGGAGTTATACGAAAAACTTGGTGTAGTGGGTAAGGCTCCTAGAGGTGCTGTTGCATATAAATATCCGGCAGAACAAAGTACAACTAAAGTAAGGGACATATTTATATCAATCGGTAGGACTGGCTCTGCTACTCCAGTGGCAATTCTTGAACCAGTTAATCTGGCTGGAACTACGGTATCGATGGCTACTCTACATAATGCTGGTGAGATTAAGAGAAAAGACATAAGAGTTGGCGATACAGTTATCGTAGAAAAAGCTGGAGATATTATTCCAGCTGTTGTGGAAAGCTTAAAAGACTTGAGATCTGATAATGAAGAAGAATTCAAATTTCCAACTAAATGTCCTGAGTGTAATACGGATCTAGTAAAACTAAAGGAGGATGAGGCTGTCTGGCGCTGTCCTAATAACTCGTGCCCTGCTAGGGTTAGTAAGAGAATACAGCACTTTGCCTCTCGCGGAGCACTCGACATTGACGGCATGGGAGAAAAGAACGTTGAGGCACTTTTAGAAGCCAAGTTAATATCTGATTCAGCGGATCTATATTCTTTAAAATACGAAGATGTCTTAGATTTAGAGCGCTTTGCAGAGACATCTAGTAAGAATTTAATTGAAGCCATCAGTGCTAAGAAGAATCCGCCCTTAGCTAAGTTCATTTATGCTCTTGGCGTTAGACAGGTTGGTGCTCAAACTGCGATTGATCTAGCTAATAAATTCAAAACTATTGACAAGCTTAGTGAAGCAAACCTAGAGGATCTATTAGAGGTCGAAGGTATCGGCGAAGTTGTGGCAGAGAGCATTTTGACCTGGTTCGGAGATCCAGATAATCAAAAGTTGCTGGAGAAGTTTTATAAGAATGGAGTTAGGCCCGAGAATGTCGAAGATGTCTCCGGAGGCAAGTTGGAAGGGATCAGTTTTGTTATAACCGGTAGTATCTCTGGCATGAGCCGTGAAGAAGCAGCAGATAGAATTAGAGCTCTTGGAGGAACCTTCCAAAGTTCTGTAGGCAAAGGAACTACCTATTTAGTTGCGGGTGGAGCCGTTGGAGAATCTAAACTCAAAAAAGCCGAGCAATATGGAACAAAAGTTATAGATGAAGAAGAATTTATCAATATTATCAAGTAACAATCTGTATAATTATTGATTAATGAATAGATTGATTATAGAGTACCCAGAGATATCTTCAAAAGTTATTATTGTTAATGAGGATAAGGCGCTATTGATTAAGAGACGTACATTAGATCCTTACGCTCCAAGAAGATGGGACATTCCAGGCGGTGGCTCTGACCCAGGTGAGGATGCCATCCAGACAGCTATTAGAGAGCTAGAAGAAGAGATTGGTCATAGAGCTGATAAAGATAAAGTCTTCTTGCATAATAAAAAGAAGGTTAATAAACCAAATACAATCTACCACCGTCATACTTTTGTATACAAGATTGATAAAAGGTTTGATCCTAAACTTAGTAAAGAGCACTCAGAATTTAAATGGATGGGCATAAAGGAAATAGAAGAGACAAATCTTCCTGATCATTACAAAGTAGTGTGCAGAGAAGTTTTAGCTAATTAGCCGATATCGAACTTCTCTAATGCTTTCTTGGCGGCTCTTGTACCAGAGTTTTGTAGGTTAAGTAGCTCTGCATAGACTCCGCCTGTTTTAGCAAGTTCTGTTGGAGAACCAACTTCGTCAACCTTACCTCCCTTGAGAGTCACGATTACATCCGCGCCAGAGATTGTAGAGAGTCTGTGGGCGATAATAAGCGTAGTCTTGTTTTGCATCAAATGATCAAGGGCGACCTGTACTTCTTTTTCTGCCTTAGAGTCTAGTGAGCTTGTTGCCTCATCTAGAACTAGTATTGGAGCATTCTTAAGAATTGTCCTAGCGATAGTAACTCTTTGTTTCTGTCCTCCAGAGAGTTTTACCCCACGCTCACCGATATATGATTCATAGCCATCTTTAAACTTAGATATAAATCCATCTGCGTTGGCGGCCTTAGCGGCTGCAATGATTTCTTTCTTAGTAGCTTTGGGATTCCCATAAGCGATGTTTTCATAAATCGTGCCAGAAAAAAGTGCTGGCTCTTGCAAGACTAGGCCTATTTGCTTTCTGAGATTAACGGTTTCTAGCTCATTGATATCAACTCCGTCGATATAAATAGATCCAGAAGTGGGTGTATAGAGTTTAAGTAGTAAGTGAGCTAGAGTAGATTTGCCTTGTCCGGATTCTCCTACTAAAGCCACTTTTTGACCTGGCTTAATTTCAAAATTGACATCTTTAAAAACCTTTTCTCCGTGCTTATAAGAAAAATTGACATCTTTAAACTTGACAGAGCCTTCGACTTTTTCCAAGACTTTAGTAGCAGATCGGTCTTCTTCTAAAACATCTAGGGTAGCAAAATAATCTTTAGAACTTGTGATTGCCCTTTGCATTTCATCAATAAGGTAAGAAATTGTGAAGATAGGCATACGAATGATCATTGAGAACTGGAAGAGTGCCATAGCTTGACCTAGGGTAATTGTCTTAGAGTAAAGCTGTAAAATAATCGTCAAATAGACCATCCCAAAGATCACGTTAACTACAGCTCTTCTTTCAACATCCTTTTTGTGCCAATAAATACTTTGTTTGACATTTATAGGTATTAACTTGGATAGAGTTTTGTTGAAAAAGCTTAGTTCTCGATCTTCTGAACTAAAGCTTTTAATGGTCTTTATATTTGAGACTACCTCCTGAAACCTACCTGCTGCAGTGTCCTTAAGTGTGTTCTTTTCAAGCTCATAGCCCTGCCAAGTATCAGAGCTCCGCTTAGTGAGCCATATATAGATTGGGTAAAGCGAAGCAAGAATTATGCCGACTGGAATGCTGAATTTAAAAACAATGAACAATGACAGCACGGTGGTAGCTACAAAATTTAGGAAGCCGTTGGAAAAAGCTTGTAGAAATTGGGCAATACCGTTAGTAGAACGACCAAGACGACTTGTTATAGTACCGGTCAACTCTTCATCGAAGTAGCCTTGGGGTAATCTAAGCATTTTTTCGTAAAATTTGTCAGCGAGAAAGTTAAAAGTCTTAGTACTCATCTGATCTCCAAGGTAGCCGTTGATGTTTTCTATGACAGTTGTACCAAAATCTGCACTAAATAGAAGAAGTACTAGGTATACAGCGGCAGTTTGAGTAAGAGCTCCGGACGTAAAACCATCTACTAATTTTTGAGTAATAAGGGGGGTAAACTGGCTTAGAATAGCCATGAGCAAACTTAAAATACCAATGGAGATATAATACTTCCACAAGTGTCCACAAAACTTTAATATTTTTATAAGGGGCTTCATCAACTAAAAATTATAGACTACTCCTCTAGGCTAATTAGAAGGCTGAGCAGGCCCTGCCAATTACCAAGTGAGAGTTGTTCTGCCCTAACTTCTGGATCTAGTGTCAGTGGGGAAAGCAGCTTTGTGACCTCTTGCTTAGTTTTATGTAAACCAGCTGCCAGGTTATTTATTAAAGTTTTTCTTGGTGAAGAAAAAGCAAACTTAACAAGCTGAGAATATTCTTTAAAGTTTAAATTTGAGAAGAGAGGTTCTTCTCTTTTATCGAGAATGATGACCTGGGAATTAACTTTAGGAGGCGGGTTGAATGACTTTGGTGACACTTTAATGCCAAGTTCTGTGGAATAGTAATATGCAGCAAGCATAGCTAGTTTATTACTGTCTCCTTTTTCTGGAGATTGGACAATCTTCTCAGCGACTTCTTGTTGAACCAATACGACTGCTCTCTTTGGCTTATTGTTAGTTTCTATAATTATTCTAAAAAAGATACCAGAAATATAATAAGGAAGATTAGTCACCAATTTGTAGTCTTTAGGTAGTTCTTCAAAGTTAAACTTGCGGATATCAGAATTCTGAACTTTCAAGTTACTTTTGCCTGGAAAACTCTTTGGAAGATTCTCAGCCAAAGTTTCGTCATACTCAACCGCTAAAACTTCTGCACCTGATTTAAGAAGTCTTGAAGTGAGCGTCCCTAGCCCAGGCCCGACCTCTACTATAAAATCGTCTTTATTGAGCTCAGCGTAGTCTGTAATAGTCTGTAATATCAGAGGATCCTGTAGCCAGTGCTGACCAAGCTTCTTATTTGCTGGCATTTAAACTTTCTAATATCTTAATTCTTTCTTCTATTGGAGGATGAGTAGAGAAGAGTCGGCTGACCTTATTCGACTTTAGTGGGTTGGCAATAAATAGATGAGCTGTTGAGGTAGAGGGTCTACTTAAAGTTGACTTACCACTTATCTTTCTAAGAGCGCTAGCCAGATCTTTTGGCTTATGAGTAATCTCTGCACCAGACAGATCGGCTGCATATTCTCGCTGGCGAGATACAGCAGCCTGGACTAAGAATCCTATAAGAGAAGATATCATAGAGATGACTATATAGCTCAAGAAACCTCCCCTGTCTTCGTCTCCAAAGAGAATCGTTCTTAAGAAGAAATCGATAATCAGATTTAGTGAAGTTATACAGGCAAATACAATCATCATTAACCTAATATCATAATTCTTAACATGCGATATCTCGTGTGACAGAACCGCCCTAAGCTCATCCTCATTGAGAACTTCTAGTATTCCAGCTGTAACCGCAACGTGGGCGTTCTCTGGAGACCTTCCTGTGGCGAATGCGTTTGCTCCTTTGTCTGGAACGACGTAAAGCCTTGGCATTGGTAGGCCTGCATCTTTGGTAAGATCACTTACTATTCTGTATATATCTGGGGCATCTTTTTTGGTGATTGGTTTTGCACGATTTACTTTTAGTGCGATACTGGCTGCAGAGAAGTAACTTATAATAGAATAAACTAGCCCAAAAACAACTGAGAAAATAATTGCCGTATTATTTCCAGTAAATTGATAATACAGCCAGCCTAAGAAGGCTGTGAATAATAATAGACAGAGAATAATAAAGTTGGACTTTAGCTTATTTCTTGTTGCGGAATGTGTATGCATACATCCCAGATTATATCAGTTATCAGCTTGAGGCACTCTTTTTGGTGAATTCAGCTTCTTTTTCTAGGTTAACCTTGATCTCGTAGGATTTACATAGGCCATTTGAGCAATCCGCTGGATAGTATCTGTACTCAGCATTTGGCTGGCCTAGTATTACTCCCTTAGTATCAACAAGTGCCTCGGGATCTATGCCATTTAAGTTACCCTGAGTTATTGTCTCTGGATACAAGTTATCCTTTTTACTAGCTTCTAGGGAAAAGTAAATCGCGCTAATGTCCCTTTTTCTTTGGACATCACGCGCATCTGCAGCATTTTGTCTTAGAAGATAGGAAAATAGAATACCAAGTACAGAAAATATAACTAGAACGACCAGTAGTTCTAGCGCTGTGTAGCCGAAGTTATCAAGTTTTTTAAGTTTCATATTACTTAAGTTTATCATAACTTATATTATGATCTTTATCATAAAATATGATACAATTTAACAGTGATGCGGGTGTGGTATAATGGCTATTATTCCTGCCTTCCAAGCAGGCGATGAGAGTTCGATTCTCTCCACCCGCACCAAGCCTAATCTTATATATGACTCTTCTATGTAGGAGTCTTTTTTATTTATCTGATTTGTTCTTTTGAGATCTCTGGTCAATAACACTCTTTGCAACAAGTAAAGATAGGATGCTTGCTGATCTTTTTGCTTTCAGTTTCATGATTTATGTATAGATTTAGTCAATTAATAATACTAAATGATACACTTAGCTTAATGGCCGAGCTTATCCAGAGCTTCTCCTGCCGCAGCCTGCTGAGCTGTTTGTTTGCTGTGACCAGTTCCCTTACCATAGATCTTACCCTTTATATAAGCACCAAGGGTGAAGGATTTATCATGGTCGGGACCAGATTCTTCTAGAACTCTATAGACTGGGGGTACACCAAACCTTGACTGGGCAAGCTCCTGAAGGATAGACTTTGGATCTCGCCAACTTTCAGTCTCTATCATTGTGCTAGTTTTTGTTAATAGGTTGTCTGCAATGAATTTTTCTGCAACATCAAAACCGAACTCGAGATAGAGTGCTCCAACGAATGCCTCAAAAGTATTAGCTAGAATTTGTAAACGAGACCTTTCTAGGTTTAGCTTCTCCCCCTTACTTAAGCGAAGAAATCTATCCATTTCTAATGAATCTGCTACGGCGCCAATGCTTTCTGTCCTAACTAGTGCGGACCTCCAGGCAGTTAGAACCCCTTCCGGCTCGTCTGGATACTCAGCATAGAGATATCTAGTGACTGCAAGTTCTAGAACTGCGTCGCCTAAGAATTCTAGGCGCTCATTATTCTTGAACTTAGACTTTTTGTGCTCATTGACATAGCTCCTGTGGGTGAATGCATTTAGAAGGAGTCCTAGATTAGAGAATTCTTTAGAGATAACCTCTGCTGAGAAAGTCTGATATGGAGTCATGTCAACTCCCTGAAAGAATATTCCTGGGTTTTTGGCCTCTTGAGGCGTTTCTTGAGGCTTTGGTTTTAAACTTTGACGTGGCATATTTTAGTTTATTACTCTTAAGCAGATATTTTAGCACCCGGGGTTCTTTCTCTTATCTTACGAAGACCTACGAGCATTAATGTCTCAATTGCTTCATACTGTATCAGGTCTAGAGCGGTAGAGAATTCGAACCACCCGATACTTTTCATCCAAGGATCTACAGTGCGAATGGCAGAAGTATCTCCTCGTGCCTCTATTAAGAAGATGTGCATGGTCATGAGTACTAAAGTGTTTTGACGTCTATATTGGAATGTTGATTTACCTAAGTGCTCATAGACTTTCATCTCCTGGAGGTCAGTCTCTTCGCGAACTTCTCTTTCTGCAGTCTGGCTAGTAACTTCTCCAGGCTCTACATGACCTTTTGGAATTGTCCAGCGATCACGAGAGTCTTGGGCTAATAAAATCTCTATTACACCGGCTTTATTGATTCTGTAAACGACTCCTCCTGCTGTAACTTCTTTTACGGCTTCTTTTATAAGAGGTCTTTTGACGATACGTCCAAAGCTTTTGAGAGGTGAGCCGGACTTATTGTTCTTCAAGTCTCCCTGGTAGCTGTTTTCTTGAGAAGAATTAACACTACTCTTAGGGTGATCTTTGCCCCTTGGAGATTTATTATTGTCCTTTTCTTGTTCTGACATTACTTTTTATTTTTTAGCTTTAATTTCTTGAGTGAATAAACTCTTATATACACTACCTAGTACACCGTTTATGAACTTAGCCGCATTATCACCGCCAAATTGCTTAGCTAGTTCAACGGCCTCGTCTATTGCCACCTTATAGGGAACGTCCTGATATGGGAACTTAAGCTCGTAGACCGCAAGCCTAATGATTGATACTTCTACCATCGGTATCTGATCGAGTGGCCAGTTGGTTGCAAATGGCAACCATAACTTATCTAGCTCCTCTTGCTTATCTACAACTCCCTTTATTACAGCTCTTACAAAATCCGTATCCTGGATGTTATCTTTATGGACGGAAAGGGCCCTAGCAGAGATATCTTCAATGGCAAGGTTAGGATCTTTAAGACTACTCCGAACGAAGTACTCGTAAAGAGCCTGCATTGCTACGATTCTGCCAAGGTGCCGGTTTGCCGCCATACTGTCCTAATTCTACCCTATCTTCTAGGATAATTGAAGCTGAGATTTACTAAACTTATTGTGCTACTATTTCTTAGCTTTAACTTGAGAAGTGAGTCTTTTGCCACTTTCTCTTTTTGTTGTAAAAGCTTTAACTGGACTCTTGCTGTTTACGGCCCTAGCTAGAGTTAAACGGAGATGAGATCGCCTTAAGCCGGTTTTTCTGTGTGAGGTTCGCCTCTTTGGTACTGTATTCTTTGCCATTTTAGTTTAAATAAGTTTATTGGTTCAGACCTATATTGTATATTAACAGAGCCAGAAAGTCTATATTTGTAATAGTTTTATTCTCGCTCAGAAACCCTATGTTTAAGCTTCGTACGTTTGACTCCAAAAATTGATGCACTGGTTGCAGCGATGACTGCGGCGATAATAATACTAATAGTTAGTACAGAACCAGTCTTAGGTGGTTTAACTGTAGAATTAGCGATAGTTTGTGGCACACAATTTGAGTCATCATATGTGACTTCGAGATATACATAATCTAGGTATCCCGAGATATTTATCACGTCACCTAATCCTCCCTGACCCATAGAAACTATAATCCGAGAACTAGGGTCATTTATATCATTATTTGTCATTAGGGTTTGAGTTGGGGCGGAACTTTGAGTAAGGGTTGTTGGGACAATACCACTGAAAGGTTGGCCGTTTGACATGTTCATAGATATTAATAGACCACCGAATATATTATTCAGGTACTGGATGGCTCCAGTAGAAGAATTTATTCGTACACTTATATTAGGTACACCATTGTCAAAATCTACCTCTCCTACTACTGCTAGGTCGCTGGGCTGAGTCTTAGCTTCGCTTGACCTCCAGGTAGAATGCACTGTAACTCCTTGTATCGTAGCTCCAGAACAAATAGCATTTTTTTCATAATCAATCATCATTATCGTACTAGCAGGATAATCACCTGGGCCTGGCAATTGTGGGTCAAATAAAACGAACTGGCCATCTTCGGCAAGTATATTACTTAGATCTGTACCACCTCCACCAGAAATTATGTTCGGAATTGTTGAATTGTCGTTGTAAACATATGCCTTTCCTAACTTAGCGTCAATAGGCTTCAGTATCTTTGTCTGTGTTGCAGCAAAACTAGTTGCCGAAACTACGAAACAACTTAGTAATGGTGCTAGAAATAAGAGGGCTTTTGTTTTCTTCATCATTTAAGACAAATTTTATCATAATGCCCTGTTGCTGTTTCTTGATAACCTATTTCTTGAGATCTTGATAAAAATACCGATGAGCAGATAGCAACTTATCATCCCAGGCTGGCTAAGCTTTAGCTGGACAGAAGCCCAGGGTAGGCTAGATAGCCTTTGGATTACTAAGATTATTGGGGTTAGAACTATTTTTGGAGTCTGGTAGAAAAGCCTTGCTATAACTGAATTAAGATTTAACATACCGAAAATTCCTACTACTAGGACTAGGAGCATCACGAATGGTATCCATGGTACAACTAATATATTTGCGACTAGTGAGATTACGGAGAAAGTTCCAAAGATATGAGCTATAAGTGGAGCTGTCATAATTTGAGCGCATAGAGATTCAATGAAAACTGAAGCCAACAAGCCGGGTTCCTGGTTAGTGCCAGAATAGAACAAATTAGTTACAGTTGGAGCGAGTACTAGTACTCCAAAAAATGCCAGAAAGCTTAGCCACCAACCTATGTCCTCTAGAAGGTAGGTTGGATTTACGGCAGATGTTATAAACGCTGATAATAATATAAGGTTTATCGGCGATATTTTTCTGCCATAGTAAGAGCAGATTATTGATATAAGGCATACAACAGCGGCCCTAACTACACTGGGAGAGAAACCCGTTACCAGTAAAAATAAGAATATTAGACTAAGTGATACAATGGTTTGCTGGTATTTAGATAGTTTCTTACCCAACCGGCCAATAGCAAGGACTATAATGGTAAGGTTGTACCCACTAACAGCAATTATATGAGTCAGCCCAACGCGAGATAGCTGATCCTGAAGATCCTTGGGTATTGACGATCTCACTCCCGCCAGGAATCCTATCCCTAATGAAGCGTGAGGTTCAGGTAGAGAGGAGTAGATGGAAGAGAAGAACCTTAGACGATACCTCTCTAACTGTGAGGAGTTTTGCTGAAGGATTTCTACGCTAGAATAGGATATCGACCCCGTCCTGGCTCCTAAAGCTGGTTTAATCGTGCCATTTACATAGATTTTATAGCCCCGATAGACTGCTATATTTTGTTTTGTCCTAACTCTTATCCTTCCGGGAAGATATTCTCCACTTTTTGCGAAGTTGACTCTGGTAATATTGAACTCATAGTCTCCATAGTCATTATAGGCAGCATCGTCCTGAACTACGCCCACCAAACTAACTTCTTTGCCAAAGAGCTGACCATAGACTTTTAAGCTATTCTGAAAATTTGAAGAACTAACATACAGAGTTAAGCAGCAAATAATTAAGAGGAGTGCCCTCCCCAGTATTGGCTTTTTTATAAAAATGAATATTGAGATTACTAACAGTAGGGACAGCAAATAATTTGGTATAAGTATCGGTGAGCTCAGAGCTAATATCTTACCTAAGAAGATAGAGATTATGCCTGATAGACACAGCAGAGCTATAAAATCTGACTGGTTTTTGAATGGTTTGAATCTGTGAGCGGACGATGAGGATCTGTCGGAAGATTTGGGCATGGTTATTCGGCAATAAAGGTATTGAGTCTAAACCCTAACTTTAGACTACTTAGCTGATAGAATAAAGACTATCATGGGCTCCAAGTATAAATCAGTAAGAAAATCCTACGGTCAGCAAGACTTTAGTAGTGAGCTGGCAGATTGGCTGAAATCTGATAATACTAAAACGCTTTTGGAGCTTGATAAGTTTTTTGGCGACAGGACCTTTGCAATTCTCTTTATGTTTTTAATGGCAGCGAGTGCTTTACCAATACCGACAGGTGGAGTGACTGATGTCTTCGCAGTTATCACCATACTCTTTGCCCTGCAAATGGTTTTGGGCAGGAGAGATCTGTGGCTACCGAAAAGATGGCAGAGAATGAAGCTAGGGAGCGTGTTTACCATGAAGCTTCTACCGGGCTTGGTAAAGTTGATCCGGTGGTTAGAGAGATTTTCTAAACCAAGATTATCCTGGATTCTTAGAGGTAAGACTTCTGATGTTATTTTGGGCTTATCTGTTGCAATACTGGCCACTGCTACTATTGCTGCGCCTCCATTTTCTGGGCTTGACACAATTCCGGCGCTTGGGATCGTAATAATATCAGCAGGCATGATCCTGAAAGATGGAGTAATGACTTTAGTAGGCTGGTGTCTTGGGGCTAGTGGGATCTTGATCCAACTCCTCTTGGGCAAGGCTGTACTCGAGGTCATTCAACGGATTATTTAGGCTGTTGTATATAAAGCATCACTGCCTAAAGTGTTTGTGCTTTGTACAAATACGTAACTGAGAATATAATCCTTAAAAATAGTGAATTTATAAATAAAAAATTAAAGTTGTAGTGGGTTTTTAATATGGGCAGAAAGAAGAATATTACCAAACTAAGTGAAGCATACCAGGTAAGAGAGTTTATCGATACGCCATTTCTAGATTGGCAGATTGCCAGGATTGGTCACTTTTTAAATATCGGTCTTCTGGCAGTTGTTAGCTTTTACTTTATGGGTAATCTAAATATGCTGGATAAATTTTGCACATTCATGATTAGTGGTAAGCTAGTCGGCACCGATTATGCACTGACCTTTAGTAATGTTTGCTGGATAAGCGCTGGAATAGTAGCGATTATTCTTGCTAAATCAGTCTACGGTTATTTCAGACTTGCTAAGAATAGGAACAAGATTAAACTTCAGATCAAGGATGCTTCACCACTTGCTCTTAGTGTCAGAATAACAGCTTAGATCTCTTAGCTACTAGCTCATAGGTAGACGTTTGCGCCAATGTGCAGAATCGAACTCATGGCGCATCATTGTTACTAGATCTTCTTTTGTTGTCCCAAATTTTACGCCTGGATTAAGGATATTGTGTGGGTCGAATATCTGCTTAACTCTTGCAAAGGCTTCATACACACTTGGTGGATACATCGTCTTCATATAAGGAGCTCTAAGACGACCATCGTTATGCTCGCCCGATATAGTCCCTCCGAGATCTAGGACTAAGCCGTAATATGAGTCCATTATTTTGAAGGCTTTTTGGCGATCTCCTAGAACTCCTAGATTCAACATTGGTTGGAGGTGAATGTTTGCATCACCAGCATGCCCCCATACGGCAACGTCTAAGCCGTATTTACTAAAGAGCCCATAGGTACCGGAAATCAACTTAGTGAAGTTTTCTGGAGGGACACATCCATCTTCTATGATAGGTACTGCCGCCTTGCCACCCTGAAGCTCTCCCATAACGATTGCAGCAGAGTTTCTGACTTGCCAGATATTCTCCCTTTCTTCCGGATCGGAGGTTTCTCTTAGAATTGTCGCACCGGCATCTTCTGCAAAAGCTCTAAATTTTTTGAGTTTTTTGGCACGATCTCTTTCTCTTTGGTCATCAAATTCTACTATAAGTACAAAGTTTGGATACGGCTCTTCTATAAGACCAGCAAGTTGATTTGGCTGTAACCTGTGAACCTCATTAAGCAAGTTTTTATCCACCAGCTCAATTGCCGAAGGGGTTAGACTTAATGTGTTGAGATTGAGCTCAGAGAGATCTTCAAGCTTTGTTAGACCAACCATAATGACTGTTGTGTTTGTGTTATGAATACTAGCCTGCAGCTGTACGGCGGTAACAACACCAAGTGTACCCTGAGAGCCAACGATTAGAGGGGTTAGATCGAATGATCCGTCTTTTCCATATACCTGTGCAAGGGCATAGCCTGATGAGTTCTTTGTAGTTGAGAGTTCTGCTTGGTCAAGAGAATCTTTTACTTCATGAATTAGTTCATCTACCTGGCGATATATTTCTCCTTCGAAACTATTG
>JAKOXJ010000051.1 GCA_029781075.1 bacterium
AACTCTAGTTCAAGGTATTATGGAGGACCTCTACAAAGATAGAGAACGCGACATAATTTCTGGAAGATTTGGCCTAAACGGGAAGAAGAAGACTCTTGATGCTATTGGCAAAGAATACGGCGTTACCAGAGAACGTATACGTCAGCTTGAGAAGGGGATTGTTATACGTCTCCAAGTCAAAGCAGAAGAGGGCAAATTAGCCGGTTTTAACGAGTACGAGACCAAACTAGCAGACCTAATCGAACAGAGCGGGGGAGTCTGCACAATAGCGCAACTAACAGTGCTAGCAGGAGAGGGAACTTCTAACGAAGCTGTCGCCAAGAACTCATTTGTAACTCTAATTTCTAGCAGATTAGTTTTGGTAGAAGAATCTGATCAATACAATCAAAGCGCAGTACTAGCTAGCCACTACAAGAGCCCTTCTGAAGCCCTAAAAGAGGTAGACTCACTAGTTAATATCCTTACAGAGAACAAGAAGCCGATTTCTATCTCAGAACTAAAAAAAGTTAATAACTTAAAAGAATCTGAAGCAGAAATCGAAGCAAAAGTTCTAGTTTCTACCCAAACCTACCAAAGAAAAGGTCTCTGGGGCCTAAAGAGCTGGTCATCTGTTAACCCTAAGAGTATCAAAGATAAGATCTACATTGTTCTATCAGAGAACAAAGAGCCAATGCACTTTAGCGAGATCTACAAAGCTATCCAGGCCGACAATACTTTTGCTAAAAGACAATTTACCATACAGGCTACTCATAACGAGTTAATTAGAGACCCTCGTTACGTTTTAGTAGGCCGTGGACGCTACGCTCTTAAGGAATGGGGTCATATAGAGGGTACAGTCGAAGATGTAATCGAAAAGGTCCTAAGAGACAACGACAACAAACCAATGCACCGTGACGAGATTATTAGAGGAGTCCTAAGATACAGACAAGTAAGGGAGACTACTATCGTCTTAAACCTACAATCAAAGCCAAAATTCAAACGCGTCGCCACCGCCACCTTCCAACTCGCCGACTAAAAGACTGTACCTATAAATTGTATGAGTGAACTTCCCATTAATGAGAAAATATCAGGCTATTGGGACACCCTCATACCTGAGGATCTAATAAGCTTTGATAAAGCCCTGGATATAGCTTACGGGATAATAGAATCACAGCCACAAAACCATCCAGTTGGTTTTGCTATACCAAGTACAGGATTAGCAAGAATATTCTTTTCATCATTAATCAATAGTTTGAGTAATGAGATGCCCCCTCGAGAAGCTTTTTATAGACCATACACACCTCCAGGCATACCAGACGAGGAGAAATAGAATAATCTAGTACAAAAATAGTACATAATAATAGTCATTCATGGATGTAGTAAAGGAACCAAAAGAGGTTCTTTTTTAATATCAACTCAAAAAGTAGTGAAGTTAGGGCTAAAAATAAGAATAGAAAAGTACAAAAAATATTTTCCTGGTCTAGATGGCAAAAGTAGTGCCAGAATAGTGAGGAGAAGAGGCATGAGAGTTCATATCAGAATTATAGATCTTACGTCGCACAATGTATATTTTACGACATTGATATATAAACCATAAGTTGAATGCCAATACCTCTTCTGGAGAGTAGTAACAGATAAGAATCTACAATTATATAGTGATAAGTGCATTACTCTATATATTTAAGCATCTCCTTTACTCAAGCAACACTAATGCCACTACTCTCAGAAGTAGTCTCAATTTACAGGGTATACTGTGAAATAAATTTGACATATATGTGACTTTTCCACATTATATATTTGACATTTTTCCATAATATTATATTTAATATATTAATATTTGACTCATAGTACTTTTAGTCGTGAAATATATACATTATTTCGTCCACTCTACTCTAGCGTAAGAATGCAATAAATTTATACAAAATATAATTCTTAAGATAAATAGATTGAATAAAAATAAAAACAAATAGAAGTTTAGTACAAATATAGTACATAGGGAGCAGAAGGATAGTGGTCCAATATTATTCCTGACACTAGAGGCAATCAGAGTCTTATAGGAATTATCGGTATAAAACTCTTTCCGGAGTCCTAACATCAATGTAGGTTACCCCCCTTAACGCCTCTGCCCCACCCTTCTGTATAAATTTAATAGCTTTTGCGGCTGCTGTTCCACTCCTTGTAGTATCTTCGTCAATAGAAAAGATAATTCTAGTGTCTACCCCGTTAAGTAACAACTCTACACTTTTATAACTTTGAGCATCAATATTGACCTTACTGGGGTCGATCCCCTGCTCTCTCAAGACTGGTATTACCCCAACTACCCATGCCAGCTTATCGGAGCTTGCCAGCACCTTAGAGCCAGGCTCAGTACCTAGACCACTTCCACCTATCTCAAGTGGCTTAAACTGCTCAATAAAGCTTGTTGAAGGTTCAAAGACCTGGCCCTTTTGATTTACATAAGATGGCGTACCATCCGCCCCAACCCACTTAACTAAAGGAATATTGGTCTTTATATCGGCCTCTGTTCTCATCCTTAAGATATTAAAGTGAAGTTTCGCCGAATCAACTTCATCCCGTCGTTCTTCTAAATTACTCTCAATGCCTCTATATCTCAAAAAAGCTGGTCTAATATAGCCGAATATACCCCCATCGAGCTGACTATTTAAAGAATTCTTCAGGTCTTGCTCATAACTAGTACCACCTCCGTTATCAAGGTTTAAATGAACCCTTCTAGAGCTAATCGCCAATAGAAGAAAAATCCCAACTGACACCAATACAATCACCGCCAACCTCAATGTCACCTTAATCTGAACTCTGCGTCTTTTTCGGCGATTCTTCTCTTTAATCTCTTTATCAACCTCTTTCTTCTTCTCTTGCTCTAAGTTATTAATACTTGCGTTTGGGCGCCAAACTCCACTGTTAGCTAAAGAACTTGGAGCAACATTACTAGATGCAGCTAGACGCTTCTTCTTTGGAGGCTGAGTCCTAGATGACACAAAACCGCCCTCTTCGACACCTTCTTGCTTAACTAGTTTCTTTTTGAACATCCCACTCTATATCTAACTTAATTAATCCGCTTAGACCTTTGGCTTAACAGCTCATTGACGATCTTGTCTACTGTATCTGGCTTGGCTAATAAAGATATTCTATCCGACAGATCCACTCTACGTCGCTCGTCATTTAATAAGAACTGCAGTTCGCTTATAAACTCTTCTGGCTTAGCTAGTAGCTTTGTTTGATCAGCAACCAAAGCTGCCCCTAACTCATCCAATATCTGACCATTCTTCTTCTGATCAGTAAGACCAGCAGGGATTAGAATAGCTGGCTTAGCGCTGTTGGCTAGCTCCTGTATGGCCGAAGCACCTGCACGCGAGACCACAACATCAACAGCTCCATACAGCTTTGCCATTTCGGTAGTAAAATCAAACGGCTTATAAAGTTTAGGTGCATCTAGAGTTTTTCTAATCTCTTTTGCTCTAACCATATCATCCCCAGATCCAGTCTGGTGTAACACCTGGATACCAAGTCTATTTATATCTGCTATCGTACAAAAAATAAGTTCGTTCACTTTTTTAGCACCCAAACTCCCCCCTGTTATAAGCACTGTCTTACTTTTTTGATCAAGGCCAAGCTCTACCCTTAACTCATGAGACTTCTTGCTAGATACTGGACTAAATCCTACACTAACAGGAACGCCTACAAGAGTTCTTGAATCTTCTTCTGCCTCCTTAGCGCTCTTTGGCATACCTGTTAATACACTTACAGCCCACCGACTTACAACCTTATTGGCAAGCCCCGGTCTTGAATCAGAATCATGGACAACAATAGGGGCTTTCTTCCTAGCTGCATAACAGAACTCTAAAGCACCTGTTCCGCCCTTGCAAAATACTACCTCTGGCTTAAATTTGAAGAGTATCACCTTAGATTGAATTACCCCCAAGAGTGTCTTAAAAAGATCCCTAATATTGAGCAGCTGCGTCTTTATGTCTAAGATTTCCCTAAACTTACTTCTGGAATATCTTCTAAATCTACCCCCTGCAATATATCGAATCTCAAGATTACTCTTATAAGTATTTATAAGATCTTTAAAGATTTGTTCAGTTCGACCTCTATACCCCTTATCACTAATCACTAATATTTTAGAGTCTGGATATTTTACAAAAACTTGTTCAGCAATATTCTTTATCGGGACAACATGTCCTCCCGTCCCTCCACCGACCAGAACGATCCATTTGTCTTCTTTTATTTTTTGCTTATTCATAAATCGTTTTCTCCAAAACCAATCATTCTATTCTTCTTATAGGTAGAAAGATTTAAGACTACACCCATCATAGTCAGCATTATAACCAAGTTAGTCCCTCCGAGGCTAAAGAACGGCAATGGTACACCAGTGAATGGTATCAAGCCGAGGATAGAACCCATATTAACGGCAAAATTGCCAATTATCCAACCTGTTATCCCCGCTACCACAGTTCTCCAATAAAGATCCAACCCCTGCATCACTTCTAGCATCTTCTTAACTAGAGTCCCAAAAAGTGCCAGAATTACAATCGACCCGATTAAACCAAACTTCTCTGCGTATACTGCGAATATAGAGTCACTCGGAGCCTCTGGCAAATACCCAAATGACTGCACGCTTTTTCCAACTCCTCTACCATATATACCACCACTTCCAATCGCAATCAGAGACTGCCTTAGATGATAATCTGATGGTGACTCAACCTCTGCGCTATCCTTTGTGTTATTAGATCCAAAAAATGAAAGCAGTCTCTCTCTTCTATAACCGAACATCATAATACTCAAGAATAATCCCACTAGAGCCACGGCAGCCAGCTTAGCAATTACCTTTCCAGATACACCAGCTGAAGTTAAAATAAATAGCATAATCGTCGCTATAACAAGTGTAGTCCCAAGGTCTCTCTGCAGAATTAAAATAAACACCCCAATAATTGCAGCCAAGATACCTAAATATGCAACTTGAGTATTAGATTCTTTTGAAGTTGACTTAAAATACACCGCAATACCACTTAAGAAGAAAACGACTCCTGCCTTAACAAGTTCTGACGGCTGCATACTAAGAGGTCCAATAGCGATCCACCTTCTACCTCCATAGACTACCTTACCAACGCCAGGAATTAATATCATCCCACAAAGTAAGATCCCCAAGCCCAAGATATAGGGTGCATATTTTATTAAAAAATCTAGCTTAGGTATCTTATATGTAATAAACATTCCCACCAACCCAATTAATAAGAACAGAGTTTGCCTACCAAGTCCTCCACCGGTTCTTCTCAGTACCGCTGGGCCAATCGCATACAAGGTAAGAGTTCCTAGAGCAATCATCAGCATCACTATCACCAGAATTGAATAATCCGCTCTCTTTCTTCTTTTACCTTCAAATCCAAATTTAGAAGTAAGTTTGATAAATAATCTTCTGCTCCAACCGAAACTAAGCATCTTTCTTAGTTCAGTATTAAAACCAACTGAGTTTAAAGATCTAGTATCTATTCCCCGTTCAAATCTCCCAGAATTAAACTTGACTCCCCTACTATCTTGATTATTTATCATCATATTATTCTAATTCTACAGCTTCTTTGGTTGATAATAGTCCAATACCCAATTTACTGTATCCACAAAAATTGGTATAGCCGTCTTCGTACCCGCAAAATGCACCAGTGCTGGATCCTCTACTTTAACCATAATAATAAACGTCCCTTCTCCGGTTTGTATGAAACCGTAGGAAGTCCCGCGTTCCCTTGTCTGTGAGTA
>JAKOXJ010000072.1 GCA_029781075.1 bacterium
AATATTAACTATTGGAGACAGCCAGCCAGTAAATATCTGACGAGGGTAGCCGAAGACATACATTGTTCTCGCATAGTAAGTGCCTAGTTTGAACTCGCTTGATGAGAACTCTAGGCTGCTTGGAGCGACAAAGTCCCTAAGCTCTGTTATACCTTTGAGGAAGGCAGCCTCAACTTCTTGCTGTTCACGCATGCGCTGCTGTTGAGCGATATCAATTGGATCGTTCTTTCCTGGTTGCTGCTTGTTATTGAATAGTGCCATCTTTGATACCTATTGTTCGCTTGCCTTTTCTAAGTGAGTTTGCCTAGCAGTGCCTTCGCCCTTTGATACAACTGGGCTGCTCAGATTATCCATATCAAGTAAAGTCTGTCGAGTGGCTGTATCTGGATTGTAGTAATTATAGTAGAGTTCGATTAGTTCTGAGGTGCTAAGGGGAGCGGCAGTTACTCCCATTTGCAGTAAACCATTAACTACTCCTTGGACTCTATTGCGGAGCTCAACTTTTGCTTTTTCTAGTTTTTCTTCGTCCATGCGTATTGGGCCGTTAGATTCTTTTTTAAACAATTTTGAAAAGGCGGTTGTGGTTGCGCTCTTGTCTTTGGATCGGTCATCTTCACCAGGAACTAGTGGGACTACTACGTAAAATTCTTTACTCATAATATTGGTCTGAGAGACTAGATCAGAGATAAAGTAAATGTAATCTTCCATTAACAGACCGAGGAGCATGTTATCTGTCTCTCCACGGATTTTGGCTAGCTTCTCTAGATATGGGCCCATGTCAATTTTTCTGGAACGAACTAGAATCTGTACAGTGAAATAAAGTGAGTTTAAAAAGCTCTGATAGGCATACTCTACAGATTCTTGCTCTCCGATACTCATGAGATCGTAGTTGATAGATTTGGCTTTTATAACGGCTCGGAAACTTCCGTCGTTCATAATAACAAGACCGTCACGGATCTCTGCAAAACGAAGAAGGTTCTGTGAGCTGTATTTATTTGATTTGTCTTTGACAGATTTGTCGAACTGGGCGTCGTGATCCGCTAGATATCCATCGATGTCACTTGGGCCTTTTTTTTGTGGATTGAGGATACCACCTATGCCGCCATGATTTGTACCAGGTTGAACGTTTTGGTTATTTTGATTGTTCTGTTGGCTAGCTGGGTTCATATATTAGCTCTATTGCCTAGAATAACTTTCGCTAGAAAAGGTAGGTGCGGAAGTTATTCTTTTTTCGCTAACTACCCTCTAGCTACAGCAACTTTGATACTGCTGTTTTATACCTTATGATTATGTCATAAGCAGGATGGTTTTTCCAGCTAATCTTAGCTGTGGAGAGTTATATGTATAGCTGGGCTTTTTTAAAGAGTTCTGCGAGCTGTTCATTGAGCTCATTATATGTTATTTTGGCAACCGAATCTGTATTAACAAAGACCATGGTCAGCTGATCTTGCCTTAGTGATTGGTTATTTAATCTAATCCACTCGAATATGCGTCGCCTAATTCTATTACGCACAACTGCTGACTTAGAGACTTTTTTGCTTACTACTACTGCAAATTTTGGGGCAAGTGGCATATTAGAGTTAAGCTTTGGGCGTGTATTAACAAGTTTATTGTAGCGAGACCGAACGTATGGATGTGCACTTGGCAAAGTCTTGATACTAAAACTTTCGGAACGCGTAGGAGCTCCTTTCTTAAGAACGATCTGTATGAAACCGTCCCAACTCTTAAAGCGAAACTGTTTTTGTATCATTGGCTCTTAGCCCTCCTGGCTAGGCTCTAGTAACTAAGTTTTTTGCGTCCCTTGAGACGTCGAGCTTTTAGTACAGCGCGGCCTCCTGCAGTAGACATTCTCTTTCTGAAACCGAATTTACGCTGAGCTTTTTTTCTTTTTGGCTGAAAAGTTTTCTTTGACATATTTAGATATTGTAACACATAGTATGAGAATATGATACTCGAGAAGATTATTTTAATCTGTTAAAATAAGTTATTAAGAGGTATGTCAGAAGAAAAAAAGAAAAAGGGTGAATATAAAGTTCTCCTATATTATAAATTTGTTCCTGTAGAAGATCCTGAGACAGCAATGCTTTGGCAGAGAGCTCTTTGTGAAAAACTAGATCTAAAGGGACGGGTGATTCTTGCTCCGCATGGAATTAATGGAACCCTTGGCGGATCTTTAGAGGCCTGCAAAGCTTATGTGAAAGCGATGAAGAAGAGCTCCAAGTTTAAAGACACTCAATTTAAATGGAGTGAGGGTACAGGTGATGACTTTCCTAAACTGAGTGTAAAAGTTAGAAAAGAGTTGGTTACTCTTGATCCAGAAAAAGAATTTGATGTTTATAACAAGAGTAAGGGTCTTAGCCCACAGCAGTGGCATGAATACTTAGAAAATAATCCTGATGTAATTTTGCTCGATGCTAGAAATGTTTATGAAAGTGAGATCGGTGTTTTTAAGGGTAACAATCTGATTGCCCCAAAAATTAATGCTTTTCGAGAAATAAAATCTCACCTTGATGAGATCCCTAAAGATAAGCCTGTCTTAACCTACTGTACAGGAGATGTAAGATGTGAGTATCTTAGTGCCTATATGAAAGATAAGGGTTTCAAGGAGGTTTATCACTTAGAGGGCGGGATAGTTAAATATGGCCAGAAGTTTGGGGATAAAGGTTTTTGGGATGGCAAATGCTTTACATTTGACAATAGGATGAAGCTCGACTTTGCAGGGGATATTGCAAAGTGCAGAGAATGCGGTAAGAAGACGAGCGAACAAGTAAACTGTGAGGTTCCGGAGTGCAATGAGCTGCAAGTCATCTGTAAAAACTGTCAGAATAAGGGATTTAGGTGCATCAAGTGTGGAACAGAAGGTAGAGGAAGAAAGCACCACGACAAACTGCATGAACAGGAGTAATGTGATAGAATTGGTATCTAAAGAGTTATAAGACTTAGTGTATGAATATTTTTGAGATCTCCATTATTGTTAGTGCTATTTTGATGATAGTTTTGATTTTAGTTCAGACTCGTGGAGCCAGCCTCGGCGCCGGCTTTGGAGGATCAGGAGAGCTTTATACTGCTAGGCGTGGTGTAGAAAAGAACATCTTCCAGATTACTATAATTGTTGCTGTCATATTTGTTAGTAGTATTATATTGAGCATCTTACTTGGATAGTTTCTAGTAAGTTAGTCCGTTTCTTGATTAAAACTGATAAAAAAGCATAAACTTAAAGGCGAATAAGACTAAATCAATTAGCTGATAATCTTTTTGTATTTGGTACCCAGTAAAGATGAAAATAAATCTCAATAAAGCGAAGGAGCTAACTGATAATCTTGATCTTAAGAAGAAGGTTGATCAGGCACACAAATCGATTCATAGAAAGAGCTTGACCTCTACCAGAAGGCATGTCCTAGGTAAGTCTGATTCTATTAAGAATCTAAGTACTAGGAGGTTGGTTTTTTCATGGACGACCAAGTTCTTAATTATCTTAGTACTTGGCCTACTGAGCTACTCTAAGCTTGGCTCCGGTGGGAGATTCAACGGCTTTGTAGCAGGAGGTGATGTAGTTGCCGGAATACAGGATGATAATGAGAGACTAAATCTCAATCCACTGACTTTAAGCACGCCAGCAGAATCCGCAGTTGGAAGACTAATATATAGCTCTATCTTAAAGTATGATGATGCCGGCAAGCTCCAAGGAGATCTAGCTGCGAGCTATTCTGTTGAAGATTCTGGTAAAAAAATTAGAGTGACTATAAAAGACGGAGCTAAATGGCATGATGGAAAAGATGTCACGAGTGAAGATATCGTCTTTACGATTACAAAGCTAAAAGATATCCGGGTCAATAGCAGTTTGAGAGATTCTCTGAGCGGCGTGGAGGCAGTGGCCGTCGATGATAAGACTGTCGAGATAACTAGCCCGAAGGCAGTTGGGGGTCTAGATGATCTTCTGACAAAGATTAGAGTAGCTCCTAAACATATCTTCGACGGAGTGAGTAGTGATCAGATTGCTTCAGTTAATTACAATAAGATACCTGTTGGAAGTGGGCCTTTTGAGGTGGCTGGAGATATAACTTATAGTGATAATACTACACTTGGCCTGAACAGTTCTGGACAGTTCCAGCAAATCAGTTTAACTCCTAATAAAAAATATTACGGGAATGGTGCCCAGGCAGACCTAACCTTCAGAGTTTTTAGCTCAAGAGGAGATTTAGTTGCTGCATTTAATAATGGATCTATTGCTATGTATATAGGGACAGACAGTGATACTGATGTGAATAGTGATGCAGAAGAGGTTAAGCTGAAGTTAAGCTCTGGCGTATTTGCTTTCTTTAATATGAAGAGTCCCTTTTTATCTGATGTAAAACTGCGCAGGGCTCTTTCTGGATATACCGACAAGAAGGCTTTGAGCGACATGAATGGCGGCGTTAAACCTCTATATTCTCCGGTATTAGAGGTAGGTGATACAGAAGATGGAGTAATGGGTAAAGAGGATGCTAAAAAATTGATTGCCGACGCCGGCTATACTTTTGACGAGGCAAAAGGTTTATTTACGAAAAATGGCCAAGAACTCAAGCTCAATGTGGTCACTGGAGACTCCGATGAATACTCTAGAGCTATTGATGAACTAGCAAGGAGATGGAAGGAGATAGGTGTTGGTGTCGAGGTTTTCAAGGCAAAAGCTAGCGATCTCCAGTCTAATTATTTTGTCAACAAAAGCTATGATATTCTGCTTTATGGCATATCGCTCAATCAAGCTACTGAGCCTTATGCTTATTGGTCGAGTGATGCTACCGGTCCGAAGGGACTGAACTTTAGTAACTATAGGTCTCCTGCTAACGATGCTGACCTCGATGTGGCCAGAACAAAGATTAACCAGGCTGATAGAAATGTTAGATTAGAGAGATTTGTTAAGCGCTGGAAAGAAGATGTCCCGGCGGTTGCTCTATATATCCCAAGTCTTAAGGTTGTTTATCGTTCTGGTTCTGTTCAGCCCGAGCCTAATCAGCAGGCATATGTTAGTGGTTTTACTGACTCTTTTGATTTGTTTACTCAGATCAAAGCTCAGCAAAAAAAGCTCTACCAGAATTAAATATTGGATGTAGCTGCTAGTGATTGTTCTAGCATGTTGCTTCTTGGAGCCCATATCTGCCAGCAAATTAATCGAGCGGCAAGTTCTAAGTCGCTATCTTTTAGGTCTATAGAGATGTATTTGTCTTGATTAAGTAGGAGTAATTTTTTGTTATCGACTAGTAATACCTTCAGTTTTATCTGGGTTGAAAGTTGATGTAGGACTTCTAGCTTCATATTAAATGAAGAGTCCGAAAGAAGTGGTTTCGTTATTTTCAAACCTGAACTCTTTATAAATTTCTGGAGACTTTGTATGCTACAGATAAACGTAATGTTTGGGTTGTCTTTAAGTTCGTTAGAATAATTTTGGAGTAGACCCAATGAAGAGTTCGTCATTATAACTGGCTTAAAGGTTTTTGATATTGCTAGTGCAAGCTTGTGATGTGTTGCCGAACTTGCACCGATATCTGCCAGGACTAAACCATCTGCTAGAGCGAGCTCTTCTAATAGTGTTTTATAGCCCAGATCTGATAGGCCATAATAGTTATCAAAATTTATGGGAATGAGGCACTGCTCCTCTCTTTTAAAGACTCTAGCTAGGCTCTCTGGGACTAGGGCGTAAACAGAACCAATCCCACATTCTTTGGATGATTTGAATATCGTATCAACTTCTTTAAGTTTGAGACTTACTCCACCAAAGATTGTTAGAGATCCGGCTTGATCTTTTCTTTCTGGCCTCTCCCAGGCTAGTTTTTCTGCCACCCCACTTGTATCAAATGGTTTTACTGTCGACATAGCTTATTCGATTTCTATTGAAACTGGGCAATGATCAGAACCCATAACATCTGGATGAATCTTAGCGTCTTTCAATCTTGGTATGAGTGATTTTGAGCAAAGCCAGTAGTCAATTCTCCATCCCACATTGCGTGCACGAGCTCCACCCCATGCTGTCCACCAGGTATATTGATCAGTTTTATCTGGGTAGAAATGCCTAAAGGTATCCACAAATCCGGCAGCTATGATCTCATCAATTCCCTCCCTTTCTTCTGGAGTAAAACCTGCATTTTTTTGGTTATCTTTTGGACGAGCCAAATCTATTTCGGTATGTGCTACATTTAAATCTCCGCAAAATAGAACTGGCTTCTTTTTCTGGAGCATCTGCATATATTCTAAGAAGGCTGGGTCCCATGACTTATGTCTTAGTCCTAAACGACTCAAATCTCTTTTTGAGTTAGGGGTGTAACTTGTAGCGATGAAGAAATCATCGAATTCTGCAACTGTTACTCTACCCTCTTGATCAGTATGACCATAACCGTCGTCTAGCTCTGGGTATTTTTTTACTATCTCTTCAGGGAAGTCAAGGATAATGCTGAGGGGTTTGTGCTTTGTGAATATAGCGGTGCCAGAGTAACCCCTCTTTTTAGCAGAGTTCCAGATCTCAATATATTCTGGGAGATCTATTTCTACTTGATCTTGTGAGGCTTTAGTCTCCTGCAGGCACAAAATATCTGGGTTGTGCTCTTTTATAAACTGCTGAAAAGCTCCTTTATTTATTACGGCACGGATCCCATTAACGTTCCAAGAATATAGTTTCATGTATAAAGATTATAGCAAACAGCGGTAACAACTGTTATAATATTGACTAAATATAATAAAAGTTTTATGGAAGAAAAAAGAGTAGACTTTTTTGTACATGTCGATTATCCGAGGCATATACCAGATATGACTATTACTCCAGAGATTGAAGAATTCGAGAGAAGAGTTGATGTGGTTATGAATAGGGCTGGTATAGTCGCAGTAAGAATTAGATCTTATTGGGAGAGTGATGATTTATTAGGTGGCAGGAAGTTCGAGGGGACGTTTACTAGCGGAGCCATTATTGATGGAGAGATATGGGATTCAGGATTCCTCGTGAATGATGATGAAAATCTTGCTTTTATGCGACTCTTAGACGACATCCAACCAGACCTCGCCGTAGTCCATGGTGGATATTTAGGATACTGCATAAAGGGTTTTATAGGGAATCAGCTAAACCATGTAAGGTCATTAAAGGATATACGCCTTGGTACAGTATTAAGGCACCCATATGAGGATCTTCAAAAAGACACTGCAAAGGGCAGAAAAAGGGAGCTTATTCTGTCAAGCTTTATGGATGATGAAACAGAGATATTCTTTACTGGGCTAGATAGCTTTGGGAGAATACTGGAGAAGAAATAATATGAGCAGAGCAGACATTTTTGTACACCCTGACTACTTCGAAACAGAGGAAGAGCACTTCAGAACGCCCGAAAGACAGGAGCGTTATGAAATATTCGGGGCAAGGATAAGGGACGTTATATCTAGCTCAAAAGATAGAAGACTTGTTTATTGCCCAAGCTCAATAGGAGGTTGGGCGTATAATGAGTTTGAGCCTGTTGATAGGTTCCCGACCAGATGGAGGACTGGATGGCTTTCAGATCACAATCTAACAAGGTTGTCTGATTCTGCGAGAAATCATGGTAATAATGTGACCTTGCATGGGGCATATCTAGGTAGGTGTTTAGCTCATGTAGTCCATGATTTAGTTGGAGAGATTAACCTAACTCTTGGTATCTGTGCAATCAGAAGTGATGACTTCAGGGCACGTGCCGTGAAGAGACTAGCCGGACTTCTTTCTGACGGAGATATAAACTCTGCAAAAGAAATTATAGGTTGCGTAGCTACAGATACCGAACTATCTCTTTTCGGGGAAACGACAGAAGTATTTATAGTTTAAACCTTTATGAAAACTGAAATCCTTGTACACCCAGGTTTTCACCGTGCTAAGTCAGGAGAGGCCACTCTAGCTCTTGAAGCCTTTGAAGGAGAATTGATCGCTAGAATTGGAGACCAAGCTCTTAATTTAGTTCTTTTTTGTGAGCCACGCAATATAGATGATACCTTCTATAGAGCGACTGACCCAGAACGGATATTTGTTTCTGATTTAGGAGAAGTTAAGATTTGGGATGAGTGTGATATAGAGAGACTCAGTAGAGTATTAAAGGGCACGACTTCATTTTTAGTGCATGGATGCTATATGGAACAATGCGTTTATGATATAGCTACTAGACTCCATGACGCGCTTATGAGAGGTAGATACGACGAGCTTGCGATGCCTAGAGATATAGATGAAGTGTGGACTCCTCTAGGTAGGATGGAAGATGCTAAAGTTGAGTTTGGACATGTGTTAAGACAGGGTCAAGAGACAATCCCAATAGACCCACGCGTATTCCCGTTTATTGGAGATAGCACCTTTATACACTTAACCTCTTAGGGCCTGCTTGATTCTATCTTCGGTACTTAAAGACTGATCCACTCTTTCTAGAGCTTTAGCTGCATCTTTAGGAGCGTAGCCAAGTGATACCAACGCCTGGTAGGCTTCATCATCTTCATCTTGTTTTCTATTCGATAATGAGTTGTCGAGGGCGGTGTCACTCAATCGTCCAGATAGCTCTAGTATTAAGCGTTCAGCAAGCTTTTTGCCGACTCCGCTTGCCTGCTGGATATATTTTGCATCGGAGTTTATTAGGGCAGTTTTTAGATCAGAGACAGAGCCAATATTTAGAACTGCTAGAGCGGCCTTTGGGCCAGCTCCGTTTACGCTAAGTAGTTTTTCGAAAAGCTCTAGTTCGGCAACTTCTTTAAAGCCAAATAGATCATGACGATCTTCTTTGATATTTTCGTGGATCCAAAGCTGGGTGTCTTCTTCTAGCTTTACATTATTTAGCTCGGCTTCTGTAGAGAATATCTTGTAACCGACTCCAGAATTTAGCAGGACTAAAGAGTCTGAGTCTTTCTTTATAACCTTTCCCTGGAGTAGTGCAATCATCTGATTTTAAGTCTAACATAGCTTTTGGTATAATCTTAAGGGTTAGAACTTGTTGAGGCGCTATAGCTCAGTTGGTAGAGCAGAGGCCTGAAGAGCCTTGTGTCCCTGGTTCAAGTCCAGGTGGCGCCACCAAGTTCTTTTTAGTAAGCGGGTGTAGCTCAGCTGTTAGAGCGCTTCCTTGCCAAGGAAGAGGTCCCGGGTTAGAGTCCCGGTACCCGCACCAAAGATCAGAATCTAAGCCCAAAGGGGCTTTTTTATTTGCTTCAATATTTACTTTAAAGGAGTCGTTAATGGTATAAGACAACTTTTTGTCTTCTAATTCAATGTTTGAAAGTAGATATTCAAGAAGTTTCTGTCGAAGGTTATTATCGCTAGTTTCAAATAGTTCTTTAGCTCGTCTAGAGAGGTCTAACAGGTAGGAGGTGGTTACTTTAAAGCTCTTATTACCGTTTGTTAGCAAATCTAGGCGTTCATTGAGTTGTTGCTTAGTAGATTCAAGTTCATTTGCAATTTTGTCATAGAAAGCCTGAGTAATGCTCAACTGGAGCATTATTTTAGTAGATCTAGGCGAGCAAGTAACTCTGGCTCCTGAAGTATATCTGGGGACTCAAGCAGATGCCAGATTCCTACGTAACGCCTATGAAGGTCAGGATCTTGTTCTATAAGACGAGCTAGTGCACCATATCTTAAAGCTACTTCAGCTGGGTTGTCGTCACTGCCTGGACCTAGGACTTTTTGATCCACTATCATACCTAGGTTCATTGCTGTCTGAGCAATTTCTACTGCCCTACCTAGATAGCCTACTGTTAGTGTGTTCAGGTCTGCTTTTTTACCTCTTGTGAATAAAGCATCTAACTCTCTAGCTTGCCAAGCCGCCACAGACATCCCTTGCCCAAATAAAGGATTAAGAGATGCTATAGAGTCGCCTATCGGTATAAACCCAGGAATAGGGTTATCAAGTTGGTCATATCTACGAATACTAGCTGTTGGCTTGCGAAATAGCTTTGGTGCTCCAAGTGCGACGGCATCTTTAATAAGAGTGGCTATAGCTTGCTCGTCTTCTAGGGTTGCTGCATAAGCCTTTACTTCCTCTATGGTTCTAGGTGGGGTATCGCCGCTTCTACCAGAGAGGGAGAGATACCAAGAGCTGATGCCCGTGGGAGATATTAGACCTCCTCGGGTAAATGGAGGATTCGGTAAACTTAACCAGAAATCCGTATTATCTTTATACTTCTTAGGTCTTTCTAATACAGTGCTAACGTACCACTGGTTCACTGGCCTTTCTTCTATCGTTGGTAGTCGACTGTTGCAGGCTTCAAGCCAACGTAAGGCGTGTGAAGCAGATCCAGTAGCATCAACGACCATAGACGCTGGCATTAATTCCTGACCCTTTTCTGTTTCAATAACAGCACCACCTATAGCTCCATCCTGATCCAGTCTTACCCCAACTGCTCGTCTGACACCTTTGATATGGACTCTGGCGTCTTCAGTGATCATTCCTCGCATAACGTGTTCAATTGAGGGACGCCAAGCTGACATAAGCCTTAGCCCGAGTTCTCGCTCAGGCATAGCGATTCCTAGTTCATGAACGTGAGTTTGGTCACCTACGCTAGCATCAGCCGCCCCTGCCTTTCGTAGGTTATCCAATACGCCTGGAATAAGATGTTCAAAATCCATTTGAGCTCTACCGAGTATATTGTGAAGTTGTTCATCTTGGGGTACTCCCTTACGTGGAGAAGGACTTTTGGGTAGCGTATCTCTCTCAACTATTGTGATGTCGTCAAAGTGGTTTCTTAGGGCTGCGGCTGCCATAAGACCAGCTATTCCGCACCCTAGAACAACTGCACTCTCGTCTTGTGATGCCGTTTGCTCTGTAGCTAGTGTCTCGCCGAACTCTCTTGAAGCCAAGCACATAATACTAGTGTAATACTGACTTTTATAACTATTTGTATGTATTCTATCATTTTTACAACAGATATTCTATAGGTTTTGAAAATGACAAAGCCTAATATACAATTGAGTCAAATGAGTGCACTTACAGAGAAACAGGACTTAAAGCTGAATGTACTTGCAAACGGTATTACGGTAGATCCCTTGGCGGAAGAAGCTTGGCGAGAAGAGTACGATGGCCCAATGAGCCTTAATGAGTATGCCTCAACGAGCGGGATCTGTATGAAGGTGGAGGATGGTGCCTCTGGTATCTGGTTGAATGCACCCTATACACAGGAGTTTACACATAGTGCTCTATGGAGACTGCAGCACGACGGAGGGTTTGTACTTCAGCAGGCTGATACTCATTTTGAAGTTGAAGTAGTTCCAGTACCAGCTTACCACGCTAAAACCTATACGGACGGAGGGGTTGAAAGGCCATATACGAACCTAGGAGTGACCCATACAGACCGCATTAGAATATCACCTATAGAGGGTTGCGGGATGGTATGCCACTTCTGCAATATACCCTACGAACTAAAGTACCGTAAAAAGACTGAGGAAGACCTATTACGGGTCGTGCAAGCGGCTGAGAATGATGCACAAGCTCCAGCGAGGCACGTCTTAATAAGCGGTGGAACTCCTAGAGGTAAGGATGAAGCTTGGATAGATGGGGTTTATGAATTTATTGCGGATCAGTCACCTATCCCAGTTGACGTGATGATGCCCGCTCGGCACGATATGCAGTATCCTAGCTGGCTAAGGGATAGAGGAGTTAATCTACTTTCGGTTAATTTAGAGATATCAGATCCAGGCCGTGCCTTAGAGATCACTCCGAGCAAAGCCCGTAAACTAGGAAGAGAGCACTACCTGAACTATATTGAGCGAGCCGTCCAAGATATGGGTGTAGGTGCGGTTCAGTCTCTTATGGTATTTGGTGGTTCGGTAGAACCAATTGATAGTACTTTAGAGGGTATACAAGATCTGGTTGACAGAGGGTGTATACCTGTATTGAGCCCCTTCCGTCCTGATCCAAGGACACCAATGGAAAACCTTCCACCCGCTAGCGAAGAGGAGATGAGAGAAGTATATGAGAGAACTTTAGAAATTTGTGATAAATCTGGTAGTGGGGTAAAACCTGGTCCTAGGTGCATTCCTTGTCATCACAATACAGTTGCCTTTGACGACGGGAGTGATTTCTATGTCCCTTTAGGAAAGAGTTTAACTGAGCAACTAAGAAATGCCGCATAATTTAATTGAAGCAAAGACTATTAGCAAAAAAGAGGTAGCAGAGATTATGGCTCTGGCAGAGGAACTGCGGACCAGCAAGGTAAGTAATCCTACTAATACAGATAAAATTGGTGGTCTTTTATTCTTTGAGCCTTCAACCCGTACCAGGATTGGGTTTGAAGTTGCGGCGATTAAACTTGGGTGTAAGTTGGTAACTGTTAAGGAGACCAAATTTAAGGACACTATGACCGAGCCTGAAAGTATCACAGATACAATCAAGACGTTCAATCCCTTGTTAGACTTCTTCTTGATAAGGCACCCCGAAGATAATGTATTTAAGCAGATTACTCCGTACGCTAATAAGTCTATAATTAACTGCGGTAACGGATATAATGAACATCCCACTCAAGCCCTAATTAACCTCTACACTATCTGGCATAAACTGGGTAGGCTGGATAACTTTACGATAACTTTTATAGGTGACGTTAAATACTCTAGGGCAGCACATTCTTTTATTAAATTGCTTTCTTATTTCAAGGGAATAACTATTAACGAAGTTGCACCCTCTGAGCTAGGTATGCAAGAAGACGAGGTTAGAGGCTTCGAGCTTAATGGCAATAGGTACAAGAGGCTTGATCAGAGTGTATGGGGTAAAGAGGACGTCGTTTATAGCACAGGATTTCCACCTAGAAACCCCAGTGGAGAATACAGCCAAGAGATAAGAGATAAGTATAAGATTACGGTAGAAATTGCGGACAAACTTTCTAGGGATTGCATAGTCCTAAATGACCTACCTAGAATTGATGAAATAGATCAGGATGTTGACGATCTGGACTGTGCTTACTATTTTAAGCAAAACGAGCTTGGCTTATTTGTGAGAATGGCTATTTTGAAGAAATATTGCCTGGAATCTTAAAACACCTGACTGTCTAACCTAATTATGATTAAATCTAAATTATCACCCACACTTGAATCGGACGAATACAGCTACTTCTTTACAATGCTTACGGATAAGTACGAGCCCCTCAATAAGAGGTGGCAAGAAGGTCTAGAAAAGCGTTTCAATAAACCTTTTAAGCCCATACACATACTTCCCTTTCACCATAATAGTAACTTTGCAGAGGATAATTTTGTCGTATTTAATGCTAGGTTTGAAGAACTAAGCAAGAAAATGAATAGGACAGACATAATTCCTCTCATCTATCCAGAGGAGCTAAATAGGCAGTTTTCCGAGTCCAAATTCATAAATGACCTAGTAAAGAAGCTGGCGAAGAAACAGGGTAAGGTATTCATCTTAAGTTTTACAGACGTGTGGCTAGATGTGGATGATCCGAACGTCGTACTACTTGGGCCAGATAATAAAGTTGCCTCTTTTTACGATGCAAAACTTGAGCATACAAAAACATTCAAGAAGCTTGGGATGGAGACCATAAAATCAAAAGTCTACAAAGACTTTGATGAGCTACTAAATAGACATAAAGACTACCCTTTCTTCCTATCTGCTACTTATTCCTCTGGGGGTACTGAAAGCAAAGCAATATTCACTGCAGAAGACTTGAACGCCTACTATCCGAGTCTACGTCCAATTAATAAAAAGCACCCCCTTATAGCCGCTGAGCTTATCGATGATATAGTCTCAGCTCCTAATACTACAGCCATCATAACTGGTGAGGGGCAGACACTGGTCATAAGTATATCTGATCAAATCTTAAGAAATAACCAGTATATGGGGAATATATACCCATCTAAGCTTAGTCAGATAAAGCGTAAGATTATATCTGAGATGACGCTAAAAGTAGGCGACTACTTATCTAAGCAGGGCTACCGAGGTCTTTTCGGTATGGATTTCTTGATTACTAAATCTGGTAAATGCTACCCCGTAGATTTAAACCCCCGAAGACAGGGCGGATATTACTGTGTTGCGATGTCATCAAAGGTGGATTTGATAGAGCTGGAACTCGCTACTATATTTGGCGAACCTATTCCAAAACTTAAATATAAAGACTTCCAATGTGATTATTGTTGGGCACACAGCAAATTGACACCCTACTTCTCAAATATGAAGATTCTTGAAGAAGTTAAAGAAGGTGACCCTTTAGGACCGTTCAAGAACATAGGTGAATCATATAAAGCAATCTATTACCCTAAAGACTACGTACTAATAGTTGGTAACCCTGGATTCTACTTAACTAGCGGAGAATCTTATAAGGATGTCAAAGCTAAATTATTCTATGAAACTGAGAAAACTATATCAGATAGCTACGAGCTTTACGAAGGTTAAAGAAGTTCACTAGATAGATTAAATAGTTCAGCTAAATTCTTGATCTTATAAT
>JAKOXJ010000074.1 GCA_029781075.1 bacterium
GCCACCGTCCTGTCATCTATATGAGGTGCAGTGTCTCCCTTCCTTAGCATGTCAGCTTTTTGTAGATAAAGTGTTGAGAGTAGCCCTAGTTTAGCTCTAAGTACTCTCCCTACAGCTTGGTTGGGCATTTTTAACCCTAACTCCCCCACCGTCCTATTTAAGGGTAACCATAGTTGCGGTCTTGTATAAACACGCTTCTTGCCTGACATAGGCACAAACTGCCTGAAATATGCATTTCATCTTCCGTGAGTAGGCCCCGAACGACTGCCATACTGTCGGTAAAGCTAGTTCTTACCGCATGTAGATAATCGTAAGTTCCAACTTCGTTGATCATTTTCAATAGTCCTAATGGTGGCTATTATATAGAAAAAACCACTGGGTTAACAGTGTTTTATCATTCTTACTTATGCTTCGTGGAAGTCCTTTTAGAAATTTGGCCCCAAATTAAAGAAGAACTGAGTAGATGGAGGGAATTATTATATGTACCGTGGACGCAGTATCAGAGTCAACCTGTGCAACACGTGCAGTACACCTAGTCTATCCTAATTATAGAAATAGCCGATGAGGGTACTTTTCTAACCCGAACTACTTTGCGACCTTCCATGTATTGTTTCATCAAACGATGTAGACCATCTAAGATTACCCACCTTCCTTTCCAAAACATTATATCAATTGGATATGAAGCATCTGCTTTCTTAACTCTTTCATACTCTTCTGGGTGCTCGGTTGGGTGCTCAATTACCTCTATTGGCTTGATGTCATAGTACCCATTAGGTTTAGACCAGATAAAAGGAATCAATAAATGCCAAGTTAGGTCATCAATCTCTATGTTATCTACAGGCAACGGCAAAGCCCAGACTTTCTTTTCATCCCAGCTGAAGTCAAAGCCCACATCTCTAATTACCTTTGGAAGTTCACGACTCATGCTGTTAATAATACCAGACCCCTGTGGTAAGATTAAGTCATAAAGAACACAAAATGAACGAAGAAGAGATACTTTCGATTGCGAACTTGGTGATGAAACTAAAGACTGTACCCAGGGTAGGTTGGGTGCGTGACGGTGTTAAGCCTGCTGAGAGTGTAGCTGACCACTCCTATGGTGTTGCGTTACTCGCTATGCTGGTCACTCCTTACTTTGATGTTGATAGCTCTAAAGTTATTGCTATGGCCTTGATCCATGACCTTGCGGAGGCTAAGGTCGGTGATATCGTAACTCAGAGAGGGACAAATATCTTATCACATCAGGATGATAAATTGTCCAAGGAAAGAACTGCTTTTAAGAGTATCTTTGATTCACCAGATATGCAGTTCTATGCGGACTTGTTTGACGAATATTTGAAGAATGAGTCTCCTGAGGCTAAGCTTGTTCATCAAATAGATAAGCTAGAAATGGCTATTCAGGCGGGTTCGTACAGGAAGCAGACTGGCCTAGGTCTCGACGAGTTCTTCCAAAATGCCAACAAACATATAGTTGAAGGTAGCCTCAAAAAAGTACTCATGAAAGCTGACCAGGAAAGCAAAAAACCACTGAATTAACAGTGGTTGAATGATGTTGGTGGACCATCTACTAAAAATTGGCCCCAAATTGAAGAAGAACTGAGTAGATGGAGGGAGATCTTTAGGGTATAATATGCGGATTACCAGAGAAAATATATGCCTTTAGGGAAACACTCAATGCTGTATTA
>JAKOXJ010000008.1 GCA_029781075.1 bacterium
CAAGAGACCTTTTAGTGTTGTTTTGCTTGATGAGTTAGAAAAGGCCCATCCTAATGTTCTTAATGTCCTTTTACAGATGCTAGACGAGGGTATCTTGAGAGATGCCGTTAATAAGGAGGTTAGCTTTAGAGAATCTATTATCATTGCAACTAGTAACGCAGGGGCGCAGTATATTAATGACTTTATGAAAAAGAATGGAACTGGCGCAGATTCTATGAGGAATTTGGAGGATAATTTGCTAAAAGAATTGATCAGTCAGGGTATCTTTAAGCCAGAGTTTGTAAACCGTTTTGACGAGGTTGCTACCTTTAGAAGTCTTAACGAAGAGGAACTCGTACAGGTCGTAAACTTGATAATGGTTGGGGTAAATAAGTCACTGTCCAATCAGAAGCTGCAGGTTTCTTTAGAAGATGGTGCGGCAGAGCTGCTGGTTAAAGAAGGTAATGATCCACTCCTTGGTGCCAGGCCAATGCGAAGAATCGTCCAGAAAACTGTTGAGAACATTGTGGCAGAAAGAATCCTACGTGGCGAAGCTAGACCAGGTGTAACAATAAAACTTAGCCAGGAAGATATCCGTGAGCATCTGCAGTAAATTACTGCTTGAAAAAAAGTTTAACCACTGTTATAATGTTTCTTCTACTCTAAAATAACCTTAAGAAAAGAGATTTAAATGACTAGTGTTAATACTGGCCCGGATGGTTGCCCCTTATCTAAATCTAGCCTTGCTGCAATTGATAATCTTTCAAACCAGTTGGGTGAAGAAAATGATTTATTTGGGGACATCTTGATTGATACGAAGTGTGCTCATATAGAGGCTATGGAGTTCTGTGGAAGAGTCTGCACTAGTAGAGGTATTTGTCTAGGTATAAACCCTCAGCCAGATAGAGAAACTTTAATAGTTCGTGAGTATATAAATATATTTGAAATAGGTTCTAAAATTGGGACTAATTGTGAAGCAAATACTGATTAATTATGACTGAGAATGTAGACACAGGTAAGTTTAGAGAAGAAGATCTGAGGCTAAGTGAGGTTCCCGTTTGCTTTAGGGCTTTAGCTAGATTTGGCAATAGTGTTGTCGGAGCGGATGCTTTAGTTGATAAATTAGCTCAGTTTGGTTGTCTTGCTGATTGCGAAAATTGTATTGTTGCAAAAGCCCTAGAGTCTGGTGCGGAGACTGTTTCTGATTTATTGGATAATACCTCTGGGGCTATTGTAAAATCTGTCAGGAAGATATTATCAGAAGGATCTAGTTTGATTGGCTAAGATTCATAATGTCTTGCCAGACTTGTTTTATAAGTTTTTTAAATTCTTCATACTCAGCTTCTTTATAATTAAGACTTAAAGTAATTACTCCATCTTCTTGGGGGTTTAGATAAATGAGTTCTGCTCCAGCCAACTTAATATACTTAGGTAGCCTTTCTGGAGCTTGCTCTAATAAAAGCTTGTATAGATAGAGCTGGTTCTTGTATTTTGTGTCAATATATTGGCTTGGTCGGCCGGTCTTATAATCTCTAATTATTGCAGTTTTATTTTTTCTGTCTATGACAATGGCATCAAGTTTGCCGCTTAGTCGCACTTCTTCGAAGTTTGTCTTTACATCAACTTCTGGTAGGGCTTCTACGTCTATTAGTTTTTGGATATCACTTTCTAGGTTAGTAAATAAATACTCTGCTTTTTCGATCATCCGAGAAGTTGTCTCAGTATCAAGTGGGCACTTTGAGAGTTCTTGTTTGTAGGTTTTAACAAGGAGTTTGTTTAGTGCTTTAGAGTCTAGCTCACTTTTTGCATGAGCTCGGTGAGCATTTTCTAGGGCTTTATGGACGGCGGACCCATGAACGGCGCTTTCTGTCAGGGCTTGAGGAAATCTTAGGAGATGTCTAGTGATAAATTCTTCTTTACCACCGTATTTTTCGTCCAACCAAGTCGTGAGGTGGGTAGCACTTAATCTGTACTTCGTTAGTATCGGAGCTAAGATATCGCTAAGCGTAGAATCATTATAGTCTGCTCCATCCGTGGCAGGTTGGTTAAATAATTTTTGTTGGTATGACAGAGCGGAATCCTCTGCGCTTAGTTGCTCATCTGACAGATCTTTTATATTAATACTGCTCGATGCGGTTAGAAGCGGTTGTATATATCTGAGTAAGACTTTTTGTTTACCTTTTTCATCGAACTTATGGAGGGTATGTATTAGTCTTCTTTTTGCTCTAGTTTGAGCGACGTAGAATAATCTAGTTTTATCATCCGAGGTGTCTTTGTGGCTGGCAAAGTTAGAGGTCAGTTTTAGGGTATCGACTTTACCTTTAGCCGCCTCACTCCAAACGTCTTCTGTGCAGTGGATTAGGTAAACCTGGTCAAACTCTAGACCCTTAGACCCGTAGGCAGTTATTAAATTAACTCCGCTTGGTTTGATATGTAGCCCTCGACGAGCTATTCTAATCCCACCATAATCTTCGCATAGATCAACATAGTAAACTAGATCTTTTAGTTTTGATTTTGATGAGTCTGCAAAGTAGCTCCTAAGATGCTCCCTCAAGATTGCTAGACTACTTAAGAAGTTCGCATAAATGGCTGGCTCTGTTTGTAGTTTATTCTTAGAGAAGTAATATTCTTTGAAGGGTGATACCGGCCTAGCGCTGTCTTCCTTCCCAGATGCTCCAATCAGTAGATCGAGCATTTGCTCTAAGGTTAGTACATTACTTTGACTTGCCCAGTAGATAAGTTGGTCATAAATTACCTTACCCTTTTCTTCTAGCGCGCCATCTGCCAGATGCTCTAGCCAGTGCTTTTTGACCTCACTCTTGGAGGCAGAGATTGCTAGCTTCCAGACGCTACCAATTTCTAGTCCCCAGTATGGGGCGCTTAGGATCTCTGCCAGGAGGCTGTTAGAATGGCCTAGGTCGCCTGCTCCAATTTTGAGGACTAATCGGCTGAGGCTTATGAGCTCTTGGATTATTTCGTCTTCTAGGATGTTACTTGAGGTCTCATAATAGACGGGGACGTTATGTGACAACAGTTCGGTAGCGAGTTCTTGAAGCTGCCTATGGCGAGGAGCTAGAACTGCTATGTTTTCGGGACTTTGTCCTTTTGAGATCTGTTCTTTTATATCTCTACAAAGCCAGGTCAGTTCGGCATGGTTATCAGTAAGGGTGACTAGCTCTATCTCTGTCTCCTCAACTTGGCTAGATTTTCTTAGTTCTTTTAATGAAGTTCCGGTAGGTCTATCCTCTATTTGCTTTGCTGTCTCTTGGCTGGATTCTAAGATGCTATTTGTAGATCTGTAGTTTTCTTCTAAAGTTATGATCTTTACATCTTGATAGAGCTTAATGAAGCTTTGTATATTGGATACTGATGCACCCTGAAATGCATAGATAGCTTGGTCGTCATCTCCGACAGCCATGATATTAGGCTGGTTGAGATTACTAGGATTGTCTCCGAGATATTTGATTATTTCTAGTTGTGAAAAGCTTGTGTCCTGGAACTCATCAACCAGGATGTATTGCCATTGTTCTTGGACGTTATATTTTAGATCTTCGTTTTTTTGCAGGGCATCGATTAGGTTTAAGATCATGTCATCGAACTCTAGCTTCTCTAGGGTTTCTAATTCTGTTTCGTAGAGTCGGTAGATATGGGTAATTTCTTTTAGATTCTGATTATATCGATAATCTTTGAAACGATTGTTCCCTCTTGTGTCTTTTTCTAGATAATCTTTCTTAAAGTTTGTAATTTGGGTAGTTTTGCCACTTTCTAGTGCTTCGGAAACAGCCTTGGTTAGATCAGATAAGATAATCTGGCGAAGGCTTGGGATTACTTCGTCTTCTAATTCTAGTGGAGCTAAGCTTTGTAGATAATTTACTAGATCTTCGATCAGCTTTTGTTGGTCGACCTTCTTTTTTGGAATCTCTGCCGGGATCACCCCAAGGAGTTCTTGTAGAGATTCTAGATCCTTTTGATTTGTCTCGAAGAGTTTCTTGGCGTCTTCTGGGCTGAGTCCGGCTTTTTTTAGTTCTGATATTTTACCTGTAAGTTCGTTAGCTCTTTTTTCTCTAGCAAAGCTTCTATGTGCTAGCTTAAAATTGGGCGGAAGTTTTTCTAGTATTTGATCGAGTATTTGGTAACTAGTAAGTTCGTCAATCGCGCTAAAGCCTTGGCTGTCTAAAAAGTAGTCTGGGAATCTTCTCATTATTTCTAGTGCAAAGCTATGGAAGGTAAAAACGCTGACGTGATAGCCATCTGGGCCAATTACTTGGGCTAGGCGTTCTTTCATCGCGCTTACCCCGGCTTCGGTATAAGTTAGACAAAGGATATTATTTGGGCTGACATCTGTCGTTTGCAGTATTTTTGCTACTCTGGCAGAAAGGAGTTGGGTTTTTCCAGTTCCGGGACCTGCGAGTACAAGTACTGGACCCTCTATCTGATCAACAGCTTCTTGTTGCTTCTTATTTAACTTGAACTCCCCCATATTCTTTTTGATTATAAACGACTTTAAGCAGTAAATATAATTGACTTATATACTCTAATCTGTTATATTTTATATAAAATCTAAATTATGAAGATAGAAAAGAGATTAGCAAATTTATTCTGTGCTAGTATAGCTGCGGTAGGTTCCTTTGTTGTTGCTGGCTGCTCTACAGGTCCGGCCTATCCTACTATAACTGAGCTTCAGAATAAAACAGGGAAAAAAGTTATTGAGATACCTGCTGATGGGTCTAATTTAGATCAAATGGGTGCTTACTGCATGGCCGTAGGGTCAACAAAGCAAAAGGGACTATGGGGAAGGAACCCTCACGACTCTAAATGTAATACTGGTAAGTCTGCAGATTTAAACAAATTAGCTTATGGGCAATCTGAAATTGATGATATCTGTGAAGAGGCCGGTGGTCACCTAGACTTTGTTAGAAAACCCAATACCGTTGGGTTCGATGCCAAAGATCTTATAGATGTTTGTGTAACTAACATATCATCTTAGGAATACCAGGATATGGGGCTCATTAATCCTGCTACTGGTCAATTTGTTCCCTTTCCAAATGCTTTTGTATGTAGCAATGAAGTTTGGCCAAGTAGTGAGTTGGAGATAATGTCTGATGCTACTGGTGAGGCTGCCGTAATTATAGGTTCGGGTAATGCTCCCAATATACTTCCACTTATATCTGGCTTGCAAACTGCAGTTTTTGCTGATGTTTTTCCTGGACATGCCGAAATATTTAAAGCCAAGCTAGCTGCTGCTTCAATTCAACCACATAGCTGGTACTCTACGCTTGGAAGTTTTAAGGACAGGTGGGCTGATGAAGGTAAATATTTTGATTTGCTTAGAACCGATCGGGACAAGCAGCATGTCACGAGTAACCCTAAGAGAATGCAATTATTCATTGATAAGTGCTCATCAATAGATGTTATTGATGCTAAAGTAGATGTACTTAGAAGAGAAACTGTAGCCAACCTGGGTTATTGCGGCACGGTAGGCTGGGTCCATCTTTCTAACGCTTTTCCTTATTGTATCGGTGATTCCATCGATGAAATCACTGGATTAGATACAATGCTATCTTCCATCGAGAATATACCAGGCATCCATGGCGATACAAGAGTATCCTATTCAAGGTTTTTTGGAATTAAGAGCAAGAAATATGACTTTTTTTCTAGCAAGCTGGTAGTTACAGTAAAGCAAATGAATGATTTGGTTATTGAGGACTTATTCTATCCAAAGAACAAAACATTGTGGGATGAATATAGGTCTAATGGGACATCTTCTTAAATCATATATTAGAATTGTATAAACCTATATCTGGCTAAAGTTGGGGTGGTTTTGATAAGTTAGGATAGTTTATCTAGGCAGCAGAAACATGTGACCTAAAAGAATCTAGAATCATTTCTAAGAAAGGATCTTCAAAGTCTATGGTTGGTAAATCGACTACTTTTATTTTGCATTCTGTATCTACATCTTCCTCTATTATGGCTAAGGTAATTTCTTCTATTCCTTCTACAGTCATTACTCTGTCTGTTGGGCGAATAATTCTTGGACCTCTTTTAAAGCGTGTGTTCTCTCGAGGATCTTTTGCAGGTTGACGAGTTGATTTACCAAATACTCTAGCCTTTAGTTTGGTGTTTGGATCTAGTCTATGCTCCACTGTAGCTTCATGACTATTGATATCACATAGGGTTCGTAATCCATTGGGGTCAGTGAATATGGCTTTGGTAAGCCCTCCTATCTCTTCTACCTTTTTGGCTATATCGGAGCTCACTGTGACTAGTGATGGTAGGATGAGGCTTGGAGTATCAGGTATCTCTAAAGAGCCGCGCATACTCTACTCTCCCCAAGGACTGGTAATCTGGATATAGTTTCCATCTGGGTCGGCTACTGTGGCTAGCCAAACTTCTGGTGAGTTTTTCTCATCTGGTTGATATGGCTTAGCTATTATTTTTGCTCCGGCTTTTTTAAACTTTTCAAAAGTGGCGTCAACGTCTTTATCTGATAGGGTAATCATGATTCTAGCCGGTTGATCGTTCTCACCTTTTACTTCGCTATGTGGACCAACCATTAGGGCTCCACCGTTTACAACCCAACCGTACCAACTATCTTGATCCCAACCTGGCTTACCAAAAACCTTGGTATAGAACTCCGCTAGATTCTTACTATCTTCCGTCCCAATTTGAATTCCCGTTAATTGCATAAGTTTTACTCTCTTTCATAACATTAATTTCTCAACTTAAGTATAGCATCCTGTTTTTGTTAAGCAGGGCTCCTTAGCTGTTATAATATTAAGTTATGAATAATACATTAAATATTGCTTATATTGATGGTCAGAACTTACGTATGGGCACTACGACTTCTGACCCTAGCTGGAAAGTAGACTTACTTCGCTTTAGAAAATACTTGCAAGATAAGTATAGTATTAGTGAGGCGTATTATTATTTGGGGGTAGTAAGTGACTTTCAAACTCCTCTTTATAACGACATCCAAAAGGCTGGTTTTATTTTAGTTTTTAGAGAGCATAATCCTGCTATGGCGAGCATAAAGAAGGGTAACGTTGATACGGATATTGTTTTTGATGTTATGAAATACTTGTATGGGGATAATAAAGGTAAAAGTAAGATCTTTTTAGTCTCTGCTGATGGGGATTACTACAAGCTCGTTAAATTTTTGCTTGATGAAGGTAGGCTCGGTAAAGTTCTATTTCCTGCTAGGAAGAAAGCATCTTCTCTTTATAGAAAATTAGAACCAAAGTATTTTGATTACCTTGATAGTAACGATGTTAAATCGAAGATTGCTTATAATAAATCTAAAAATAAATCGTAGAACAAAAAAAGAAGGTCTTCCTTAGGTAATTAGCCGTTTGGATCGCCTTCGTCGTAATCTACATATAATACTATCAAAATTATCCAAATATTTCAAGGTTTGGACTATCCTATTAGCTTCATTATCTTATCTGTTTCTACTAACACTTTGATGATTTTTTGGTAGTGGTCGATATCATCATTATCTAGTTTGCGACCTTTTCTGTCTTTTAGCCATTTTTGAGCTGGTTGGTAG
>JAKOXJ010000014.1 GCA_029781075.1 bacterium
TGACGAGCATGGTCTTGATTCTAGTGATAGAAGAATTCTTAAGATAATTATTGATAATTTTAATGGTGGTCCAGTCGGTCTTGATACACTTTCTCATGCTTCTGCAGAAGAAAAAAGTACTATAGAAGATTACTATGAACCTTATCTAATGAGACTGGGCCTGATAGAGCGTACACCACGAGGAAGAAAAGTAACCCTAAAAGGTCAAAAAATAAAGCTTTAATTAGCAACCTCAGGGTAGCCTTTAGATCTATCAATCTGGCAAATTGCCCAAAGACCCTTCCTCCCATCCTCAGCGTCCTTCATAAGATCCAGGTATTCCTGCTTCTTTGTATAGCTAAATCCATCCATCGCAAAACCATAACCTTCTGAGACTAGTGTTTCATCTATGCTCATATTTTGATAGTTGTACACGTATCTGAGCAGTCTCCCATATTTGTCTCTATTTGACCCCTTCTCATCTGCGACTAACTTCACCCTTTTGTTATCAATGGCAGCTTCTGTAAACGCCGTAGCTTTGTCTCCATAGCACTCAGAAGGAGCTGTATCGCCTCCGTGGTATATCTCTGGTGTATCCACCCCTATAAATCTGACCCTCTCTTTCTTGCCCTCCATATCAACCGTAATAGTATCCCCATCAGCTACGCTTACAACGTCGTAGTATCCTATCTGGCTAGTATCCAGATTACTACTCTTATTATTTAGTTGATGAAAAGTTCCTAAGGATACTAGCGCTAGCGCCACAATTATTTTTACTAGCTTTTTTTGATCTCGTCTTGTCATATTCGATTAAAGATTAATGGGTAAATTATTAGTATATTCAGCAGATATTTATCAAAGATATTAACATAAGCCTCCTATTTACAAACAGTTAATGTTTATGTTAATATTTGCAGTAGATGGGGCTGAAGCATTTTTAGCACATAGACGGATAGAACCTTAACAGATTGAATATATGCATGTCGGGTGTGCTCACCGTTACAGGGCAAAACAACTTAACTGCAAACAGTAAAGTTAGCGAAGCAGCAGCTAGAATCCGCAATAATATTGCAGCTCTAAAAGCTGACTACGCACTAGCAGCCTAAATTTAGGCCTGCCACCAAATTTCTATGCCAGATCTTTAGAAATTTAGGTGTCATATTTTTTCTGGATCGATCCTGGTTCTAGAGTGATGCTTCTTTTACCTGGATTTAAACTTTAAAAGCATCGTTTTGATTAGTATTTGCCTCTCTTAACCTAATCAAAACGTAAAACATTTAGAGTGGCTAAGCATGTTGAACAGTCTTCAATCAGTTAACTAATCGGACGCGGGGGCAGTTCCCGCCAGCTCCACCAACATCATTCAACCACTGTTAATTCAGTGGTTTTTTATTTATAAATCATCCACGGTTTCTGCAACTTCTTGGTCAAACCTTGCCAACATACTTGGCGGTAATAATGTCACTGAATCTTGGGTTAAACCAAACTCAACGTAAGTGTACGGACTCCCTTCATCATCCTTTTCATCAAATAGCCCCAAAGAACCTACTAGACGTAAGTCCCAATCTGTATTCGATAACTTTTTTCCCTCTAAAATTCTCAGAGTTAGGCCAGTTATAGCTAGGTATTCGTCATCGGACTGATATCCAAGTCCACTAGCAACTGCATCTGCAATACTCTCTGGGGTACTAATAACCTCTGCAAAGGGAGTTGGACTATTAAAAAAGAAAAGGTGTGTCATACTTTTATTTTAATACAGCAT
>JAKOXJ010000048.1 GCA_029781075.1 bacterium
GCCTTGTTACTGGCATCCGCCGAATAAACAGCTTCTTCGGCGCCAGAAGTAAGATCAGAAATTAAGTCTTTGTCTATAGGCTTTTTAATGTCTAAAATGCCGGAGTAAGTTTCTAGTTGTCGTTTTGCGGTTGCACCATTCCCAATAAATGATGCCCACGTCATATCAATATATCCTTCCTCGGCAAGAAGATTAAGAGTAGTGGCTACTAGGTAGTCTCTCAGGTCCCATACTTTCTGAGCAATAGCTGATGGCTCCTGGTCCTCTTCGGTTTCTAGGCCTCTCCATCTAGCTAGGTCACGATGGGCTAATACATCTTGACGCATAAGTATGTTATTGAATAGAGGTATAGTAAGGGCGGTGCCACCTTGTGATGTTACTCTTAGTTGTTCGAGAAGTGCCACTAAACTATCCACCGGATCCACCGTCCAAACGTGAGCTGCATACAAGCCGATAGTTTTAGTAAATTCTCCATCTTTAAAGGGTAGGCGAATTGCATCCTCAACATACTTGGCGCCTCGCCTAGTCTGGATAGCATTAACCGAGTCCTCATCTTTATCTAAATATGTAACGTTAGCCCTGGCTTTTCTCTCCAGCTCATTACCTAACTTACCTTCACCACAGCCGATGTCTAGTACCTTGGCTTTTTTAAACTCACCCTCGACTTTGCTAACTGTGCTGTGTAGGTTAACGGCAACCTGATGGATACCTCTTGAAGTTATGTGTGCTGCACCCATTGATGCTGCAAGTGACGCTGACCTACACTGTAGAGCGTATTCATCTACTGTAAACTGGTTGCTAGTGCCGATACCTAGTTGATCGGCTACCATATCGCGATGAGCTAAAATCATATCCCAACTTGTCTGAGAATCCACTCTTACAGGGCTAGCGCCTTGTACGCTAACTCCTCGATCTATAACTGGTGCCCTATCTAACATAGATATTTTTACTTTTCAAAACCAGTATAGGTTAGGATTTGATTACCTTCTGGATCTTGGATTAACACATCATCTGTTCCGGTAAAAACACCTTCACTTACTAAATGTTCTTGGTAGGCAGCCTTAGCAGAAGCCAATCTGTTCGCTAGGTCTTCATCCGGGACGTTCAGCGCCATAGGCATTGCTTTTAATCCATTACTAAGAATAACCGCCCAAGTACCAGCCATAACTTCTCCTTTAAATGTTGAAGCAGGATGATCAATGTGGCTAATCTCTACATCGTCTTCGAATAAAAAAGCCTTCCCAGAGAAGACTGGCTTTTCAATACCTGTCATAATGTATACCATTATATAACTTTTATAACTGTAGGTCAATGGTTATACTGTTTAGGCCAATTGGAGCCTTTCTGCCCCTCAGACAGATTGGGATCCTTCATAATTCAATATAGCCTAGCTTCAGCATGCGCCATGGCAACTTTCTTGTGGCACTAGATACTCATTGTTAGAAAAGCTAGTCTTATGGGGAGAATAAATTCTTTATAGGTACTACTGTCACCTTTAGTGTCCGTCTTGGCTGAGCGTCTGGGTCTAGACCTTTTTGGTTGGACTTATTGGATTACTATGGCGTTAGTCTTTGATCTCTGGACGTGGCGGTCCGAAACCTATTTGTCTATTGCTTCTCGGGTATTATGCTGAATCTCATCACAAAGAAAAAAAGTAAAGCAGCCACAATTCCAAATACTGCATCTACAGGATCAGCTGTATTAAAATTGACCCACGTCACACCAAGCGGTAGCTGGATGTCTTTAATGCTCACTATCTCTACTAAAATGTTCAAGGCAATTGCAGTTACTATCAATGAGCGAAAGCGCTTCGCAGAGTATTCGCCGTTCCTTACACTTTTGAACATCTCTAGCGAAATGATGAGACCAGTTATTGCAAAATTTGAAATATGCAGGCAGATAACGTTTGTGTGATCTCCAAAAACAATCTTATACACGAAGGCTACACCATAGATGCACATCAATGCATAGATAGGATGCCTGATTTTTAACCTTAGTTGTTTGTCGTCTTTAACCACATACATATTTTAACATTGCCGGCAGAACGTTAGAGCTCTATTACTTAAGAAATGGATTCAATTAGCTAACTGAACTTATGGTCATGGAACCGGGCACCCATGCTGGTGCTGTGTTATCCCAGGGCACACGGTCATGGTAAGTTTTCAGTATTTTAGGCTTACGAGTGTAAAAATAACTAAAGACCGGTCATAGAACACGGTCTTTAATCTTGGTGTACAACTTGGCTGAGCGTGGCGGTCTGAAACCTTAGATAGAAAGATGCTCAGAAAGAATGTCAATCAAGCCTTGGATACCCTCAGGAGCATCTTTTGCACCCAACCGTATATTATCAAACGCTAGACCAAGCTCACCATGCTCTACATAATGTACTGCCAAATCTTTAAATTCTTTACTTAGGTTTGCATTACTAATCAGATAATACAGTTCTGCCTCAACCAAACTATAGTATTCGTCTTTGAAGTTGGTTTTATCCATATCCTTAGTGTAGCAAAAAAAATCCAGCAGCATAAATACTTACTGGACTTTAAATCAACTATCTTGGCTGGACGTGGCGGTCTGAAACCTAGTATGTGATTATAGCAAGGGTATATCCCTTATATTTCTTACTTCAAAACCTACATTATATTCGAATTCTGATGCCGGAGGAATGCCGAGTACAGTGACTCTGAGCAGTGAGCCTGCTATCAAGTGTGCACGAGAGCGATGATGACCTCCATCCGGCAATAAATGGCCCGGATAATCACTTCGAGTAGCCCAATAAGCAAGGGAGTAATGGTCGCCAAAGTTAACTACAGGTACTGGTGGAAAGCTATCGCCACTATTAATTCCTGAAATGAACTGATCAATCTTCTCAGTTGAGAGATATTTTTCCCAGCCAAATAATTCCACCGAGGAAAGGTCTAGCTCTGCATCACACTGTATGATAGCACCTGAGTAGGTATCTGGGTTGCTGGCATCGTAATGCCAGTTTTTAACATTGCCACCTGCGGCCTCTGTGCTGGTTGTGTGTTTTTTACTCATATGAAACAACCGTCAGATGATTCTGGTTGACCTTAATAGGCATCGGAAGACTACGAACTGACTCAGCGATGAGACCAAACTTACCCTCAAAGCCACCCCTGCCTTGAAACCACTTCCATTGAAAATCAGCCCAGGTCATAGACATAAGTGAGCAATCATCTTTGTGGGCAACATGCGCAGCTGCTGCAAGCGTCTGCGTACCGAATCCAAGACCTCTGTAAGGTACCCTCACACCAAAAAGACGTATTTCCAGAGCAGTCTTTCCGAGATATCCAAGATATTCACCACCCCGGCCTGGATAAGTCCATTGATCAATAGTACCAGTTAACGCAGATACAGGTTCTCCAGCAAAATAGCCGACCACTACTAGCTGGTTGTCGCTAGGTTCATCATCAAAATACTGTCTTCTTGCTTCTGGAGTTTTGGGTGCTGTATCTTCAGCGGAGTTTCTCCAGGCAGATTTAATGAGAGTCCCGACTGCATCCTCATACAGAACCGGATTGATTGCCAATCCTTTAGCAGCAATAATATCTACCACTTCTGACATATCTACTTATAATACAATATTATGAGAATA
>JAKOXJ010000055.1 GCA_029781075.1 bacterium
GTTGAAGGAGTCTATAAAGACTTTGATCTTCCACATGAGTCACAAAACAGTCTTAAAACCCGCATACTTCACCCGATGAGCAAGGGCAAGAATATCGAAAAACAACATGCCCTAAAAGACATATCTTTTGAAATTAAAAAGGGAGAGTTCTTCGGTATCGTCGGAAGAAACGGAAGCGGAAAATCTACGCTTTTAAAGATTCTGGCCGAGATTTACACCCCAACAAAGGGCTCCGTAACAGTAAATGGTAGCCTAACACCATTTATCGAGCTAGGTGTCGGCTTTAACCCAGAGCTTACCGGAAGAGAAAATGTCTACCTAAACGGTGCCATGCTCGGTTTTAACAAGAAAGAAATGGAAAAGATGTACGACGAAATCGTCGAATTTGCCGAGCTCGAAAAGTTCATGGATCAAAAACTAAAGAACTACTCAAGCGGTATGCAGGTAAGATTAGCGTTTAGCGTGGCTATAAGGGCAAAGTCTGACATTCTATTACTGGATGAGGTATTAGCAGTAGGTGATGAAGCCTTTCAACGCAAGTGCTTTGGTTACTTTAGGAAGCTCAAGAAAGATAAGAAGACCGTTATCCTGGTAACACATGATATGGCTGCAGTAAGAGCATATTGCGATAGAGCAATAATGATTAATGAGGGTTGCGTTGAAGAAAAGTATCAGCCAGAAAAAGTAAGTATAGCCTACTCCAAATTATTCTCTTCTGAAGAAAACAAATCTTCAAAACCTAATACTAAGAAAAACGAAGATAGGTATGGCAGGCAAGAAATATCTTTCGAATCGGTAACCGTAGATCAAGATAAAGATAACGTCACGCTAAGATGCAACCTAGAATCAAAACTAGCTGAAGACTCACTAATCGGCGTAGGATTTATGATAACAAGAGAAGATGGAATGGACATACTAGGTTTCAGCTCAGAGTTAGCAAATAGAAGAGACCTCACGATTAAAAGTAAATCTAGCAAGAGAATAGAGTGGGTCATCCCAAACGTATTCAGTGATGCCCTCTACTACGTTACTGTAAGTGTAGTAGATGAAGGCAAGAACCAACAAGATTTCTGGAGAGAATGCACCACCTTTGCAATTAAGAAAAGAGTATTGTCAGGATATCCAGTACAGCCTAATATCAAACTAATAGACTAAGACTATCGCTTAAATAGCTCCATCATAGACTGAGAAGTTTTTCTCCAACTGTAACTACTAGCGTATCGAGCCATCTTAGCCCTATCTCGATCGGACGGACCCTTGCTCTTCAGCAAAGTATGCACATAATCTACTATCTCTTGTGATGAACTAGCGTACATAGGATAATCACCCGCTACTTCTTTTGTTGCGGCATTATCATAAGATATAACAGGTGTACCATACTGCATAGCCTCAAGAACTGGTAGCCCAAAGCCCTCATACCTACTCGGGAATACAAATGCTAAAGCATGCTCATAAAGCCACTCCCTAGTCTCATCACTGGCAAATCCCATAAAGATTATATCCTTAAGATAGGAAGACCCCATAATTGCTCTTTGCGTATCCGCCGTAGAGACTGTATCCGGCCCCTTCATACTGTCACCTACAAGAACTAGTTTAATATCATAACCCTGAGCTCTTAGCATATTAAAAGCACCCACTAAATCTTCCAGTTTTCTTCTCCTGTCTGCACCACCCACAAATAATAAAAATGGCTTCTCAAACTCTGCTAGGCTTGCCTTTACTGGAAAGTAACCCCATGAAGTCTGCCTATACTTTATTAGATCTGGTTGTTCAGAGCTCCTCTTAGATAATTCCGGTATGCCTAGAGGCACAACTTTTATTTTATTTTTGTTAAATCTAAAGAGCTTCATGAAATCCTTAGCAGTAGATTCTGAGATAGCCAACAACAAATCTGCACGCCTAACATTAGACTTTAAGAATCTCTTATAAAAATATCTTCGGATAACACCTATAGAGGCGCCCTTCCAAGTATAGCCACGTGCCTTAGAGGTCTTGTAGTCCCAAAGATAATCCCACTCCAAAATATAGGGTATAACATCGTAAAGGATAACAACTAACCTAGTTTTGCGCCTTCTTCTGGGTAGAGTTTGTGACTGATCACACTGTAAGAAAATATCCACACCTTTCAAGGAGCCCATTCGAGAGTCACCCAAAGAAGACTCCAGCAGCTTAAGTATCTCATTGATACCATGAGTCAAATAACGAAGCTTGCCCGGCAATTTAAGGCTTAAGTGCCATCCCTTCTTTAATTCCTTAAGCTCGTAAGTGAAGCCCTGCAAATCTAGTGGATCTAGTGGATCATACTCCTGCAAGGAGTCTGGCAAAACATAAAATACATACTCATTAGCAGCCCTGTCTTCTTGAGAGATATTATTTATAAAGTGAATTACCGTATAACCGATACCACGCATTCTGTGCGGACCCTGAAGTGGTGATAAATCTATCGCAATTTTCATTTCGTTTTAACCCCTAAAACAGTGCCTAAAACTATCTTCCCGGCCTCTAACCAACTAAATTTCTCAGCATGTTTCGGGCCGGACCTTAATACTTCATTATCTATAGAGCTTGAATCCCTTAAATAATCAGTCAAAGCACCTATTATACTATCTGGACTTCCTGCTATCTTCTTGCCTGCATCACCAACCGCTTCTGACAGAGAAGAGTTATCAGCGACTATGACTGGAGTCCCACACGCCAATGCTTCGAGCGGTGGCATTCCAAAGCCCTCATAGTGACTAGGGTAAACAAGAACCTTGGCCCCAGAAAGAATTGCAGGTCTGTCCTCATCAGATACATAACTAGATGGACGAATTATGTTATAACCCTGACTTACTTTGTCTGTAATATGACTGAATAAACCCTCTGTCTTCCACCCATTTACCCCAACTAAGAGCAGGGCAGTCTTATCAGTAAAAGACTTAGGCATCTCGCAGTATGCATCTACCAATGATTGCAGATTCTTTCTAGGTTCTAGGTTTGAAAGGGCGAGTATATAATCACTCTCAATGCCGTATTTTTTCTTTACGCTAGAGATCTCCGCCTCAGATCTTCGATAGAATACTTTTTGGTCTACAGCCGGGTAGGCTATTACGACATTTTTAGGATTGACCTTATAAAAATCAATTATCTCCTTTTTGGAATTATCAGATATTGTTATGACCTTAGAAGCACCACCTATAGACTTCTTTACGCCTTTTGATATAAACTCAGCACTTCCCTTATCAGAATACTCAGGGTACAGCTCATAGGATAGATCACAAACAACTAGCGCATATTTGCTAAACAGAAGTGGCATTTTTACAAACCTTGGGAATATATAAAACCCTCTTCCACACCATAGATCGAGAGGAAACATCAAGCCAGAATACCACAGCTTACTCATAACCCTAAACGTTAGAGGGACTCTTTTGTATTCTATATGCTTAAACTGAAAAGATTTGAACCTATCTACCGTGTTCCAAGGAATAGCTACAACAACCTTAGGGTGCTCTTCACCCTTATACTTAAGATTATCTATATTTTCATCTATACCCCTAAGAATCCCGAGAGTGTACTGCCCTATACCACTAAAATGCCCTTCTACGAGCGCAAGGCCATCAAAAATTACCTTTTTATTTTTCATAACAACTATACGCTATTATAACAGACCCAGATAGTGCGCTATACTAATGAATATGAGTAGTAAAGAAACACCGAAAAGGATCTATATTGATGTAACCCAAGCTCAGAACTGGCAGGGTAGACCAGCCGGAATAATTCGGGTAATGGATGAGATATCCTCTAGGTTCGCATCCGACGACAGATTTAAAACAACCTTCTTAAGCTGGGATAGCAAAAACCACTACTTCTACGAAGTAGACTTCCTAGATACTATAAAAACAAGAGAGCATAATCTTAACGCAAAACAGAACGAACCAGAACCTAAGAGTAGTAACAGTCTAAGAAAAACTATAGCTAAGATACCATTGGCAAAAAGAACATTTCACCTTATTAGGAACACCCTACTTGCAATAAAAAAGCTGCCCGGAATTTGGAGGCTTACTAAGAGAGCAACGATCGAACCCGATTCTATATTATTTATGCCCCATGGTGGAGTGTGGGA
>JAKOXJ010000059.1 GCA_029781075.1 bacterium
TATTCTCTACTTTTTGTAATTCACCCATAAAACCTCAACTTAATTATGACTTATCTAGCGAAGAGTATACTCCCGACAGAAGCAAAAGAGCAAGCTATTTACTGAGCGCAGCCTGAAGGTCGGCCAATCTGCTCAAACCCACGGCCCTCTCCCCTATGCTACCCAAAGTATCAGACTCAATATTACTCCTTATCTCTCTTCTTAAATCACCCAAAAATTGATTAAACTGACCCATACCTAGACCACTTTGCCAACGGATTATCTCATAGTAGGAACTTTCTGTTCTACGAGCATCATGACCCTCGGCAAGCATATGCCCCTCAATCTGGTCCTTATAAATCTCAGGTGGATTATTACCTACATTCATAAAAACAAATAATACCATATAAATGGTATTATTTCAATATTTATATAGTAGTATAATAGTGGGCTGCAACGCTAGGAATCTGGAACTATTTCACTTCGTCTGGAATAACCGGACTCACAACGTAATCTGTTTCTGGGTCAGATGGATCAACTGCGATTACTTCTCCTCTTTCAGCCAAGTGCTCCCAGTATCCCCTGGACTCCGGAGCGACCGTTGCCGTAACAAGATTAAACCCCCGTTCGTTGAGTCTAGATGCTAGTTCACCTAGAGCAGACGCTGCTATACCTCTTCCTCTTTCAGAAAGCTTGATGTCAAATAACACCTCTTGCCCATACAGATCAAAGTCCAAACTAGCACCGCCCACATCATTGCCGTCTTCTAGGATCCTATAGGAAGCAGAAACATTTGTTCCTTGATGTGCTTTTTGAAAAGAGAAGCCACTACCAACATCCAGTACATCCTTAGTAACTAAATCGTACCCATCCATCTCTCTGAGGGGTCTCATGGAAGGTCCTGCTATACTATCTATCATTTTTGTTTTTTGTAAAAAGAATACCTCATATAATAACATGAGGGGTAAATAAAATCAATAGTGGCGGGCCCGACCAGGATCGAACTGGCGATCTCCTCCGTGACAGGGAGGCATGTTAACCACTACACCACGAGCCCATGGATTAAGTTAAAAGCTAACTTATACAACCAATTATACCATCAACCCCTGAGAATAATAAAGACGAGAAGATCGCGATTACTCTTGGGTGACTTCTTCTTGTGTTGCAAACTTTATATGTCGAACAATCTTCCCTGCTTTCTGAAGATCCTGCAAATACTCATCCACGGTTTTAAACGGAACCCTAATCATTTCTATCTCTTTTTCATCTTCTGAATATGTCTTTGTATTCTTAAACAAGTAGAAAGAATCGTTGGTAATCACGACTTCAGAAGAGGCTCCCTCCTGCAAGTTCTTCAAGGTCTCAAGAATAGTGTAACTAAAGTTAGCATTATTCAACTTGAGGTCAATTCGACCAATCTTACCACCGTTAACCTTGCTCGCTTCATCGGCAGAGAACTCTTTAGCAACATCCTCAAATGCTACACCAGCGGCAATCTTACCTCGCGCCGTATTTATACTCGCCTTAGCCTGATTATCCAGGCTTGCCAAAACTTTTTTCTTCAAGAGCACATCCTTATAGAATCTCTCATAATCACTAATTTCCCAGCCATAGTGAGCCTTAAGTGTAGTAGCTAGCTCATCTCTATTAGAATTGCCCCTATA
>JAKOXJ010000064.1 GCA_029781075.1 bacterium
ACGGAGTTATTAAAGGAGACATTAGTCAAGAAGTATACAGCAGCAACTTAAATATTAAGATAACCCCAAATAAGGGAGGGGTAGGGCCACTAACCATCAGTTATCTTTTCGAGAATCTCCTTCTCCTTATTGACAATAGCACATAATAAATAGTATAATACCCTCTATGAACATGGTTAACTTGGGTCCTAATATGAACCCAAAATATGCCGACTCCTGTGCAGGCGCTCAAAGAGATGCCCTTTCACTCTTCGACCAACAAGAATTAGGTGAACCATTAGCTGTGACACGTGCTCGCTTCTACCAAATTAATCATCTGGCAGCACAGGCTCAAGAACTAGCCAAAAATATAGACCAGCAATTCTGCGAAAGCCACTGCGACCCCAAACACTGCATTGCCAGAACAGGAGAAACCATCATAGAACTCAATAAGAGGACCTTAAGTGGGGAAGGGGGAATTTATAAGAAGAGGGATCTCATAGATAGGCTTTCCTATTCTGATAGAGTGCAAACCACCTCTTCAGAGCAAGATTGTCCACACCTGGGTGGATCCTTGGACCTAGAGACCATTCTGACCGAGCTAGAAAGAGGCGTATCCCCAGGAGACCTCGAATCAATTGGCTATACAGATCCTCACCCCCATTCACCAGACCAATCAATAGTTGCAGCCATAGATCCCGAAGAGACTCGAGAAGCAATAAAATATAAGGCCTAGAAGCTTGACCGATAGACTAATTTACGTGTAAAATCCGCCCCATGACGGATAGCGGCGACCAAGCCAAAACCCGCCCCAAATGCTCTACTTCATTTGCCAAAAGCTTATACCCCAACACTGCCAAGGACGAAGTAGAGGCTCTTAATGACGCAAATGATTTTGCCAGGAAAAATGCAACTCAAGAGATGTGTCAAAGATGTCTCGGAGCATATGGTCTGATGTGCCCGCTACCAGGACCTCAGCACCAAGATCAAGACATTATCCCAGACTTAACCCCAGGCATAATATCCGAGTTCAAAGAACACTCACCAGCCGATATTATCGTCTGGATAGACAGAATACTTAGAGGAAGGAGTATCCGCCATATGCCTGGCGGATCTCAGCGACCAGACATTATGAGAACAGTACTCTCAAACTTTGGATTCCCGCAAGATGGCCCAACAGTCAGCGACGAAACAATTAAAAGAGTCCTCCCCGAAATAAGGGACCCCATAGAACCCGATATATTAATAGCACTAACTGAAGACCAAGATCGTGGAGTAGACCCGAAAGTACTTAGAGATATAGGATATGATACTCCTTAGGAGGCAGCCTGTGCAGTCAATTCACCAGGTAGCTCGACACGAGCAAATACAGGACCCTGCGGAGGGTTGAGAGTATCTTTTCCGAAGACTCCAGATACCATCTCTGCCGTATAGGGCATAAATGGAGCCAATAGTTCGGCTATCTCTCTCAAATCGGCAACACAGGTCAAAAGAATCTCCTTTACGTGTTCTTTGTTAGACTCATCTTTAGCTAGCATCCACGGCTTAGTTTGTTCTAAATACTTATTGACTCCATCAACTATACCAAAGACCCACTCCAGAGCCTTATCAAAACGATAATCTTTTATAGCCTCATGATAAGCGGTGTGATCATGCCTAAAGCCTGGCACATCATTACCGATCTGGCCATCAAGATACTTACCGATCATCATCGAAGTCCTCTGGATCACGTTACCCAGTCCATTAATCAGATCATTATTATAACTTTCTAGCATACGCTTCCAGGTAAAATCACCATCCGTATAGCTCGAGATCTTCGCCAGTAAGAAGTAACGTGATGCATCAGTCCCAAATAGTTCAACTACCCTAAGCGGATCAACAGAGTTGCCTAAACTCTTACTCATCTTTTTGCCATTGGCGGTTATATAACCATGAACAAATAGCTCCTTTGGAAGAGGTAAACCAAGAGCAAGCAGAGTAGCTGGCCAAATCGCAGCATGGAATCTTAGCACCCCTTTACCCAGGACATGGACATCTGCCGGCCAATACTTTTTAAAATCCTCATGCTCAGGATAGCCTAGTAGTGTTAGATAGTTCATCAACGCTTCAAACCAAATATAGATCGTGTGTGCCGGATCGTCAGGGACCTCTACCCCCCAACCAAGTTTCTCCTTCGGTCTAGAAACACTTAAATCTTCCAGGCCCTTACTAATAAAATTAAGAATCTCTTTCTTTCTTGATTCAGGCACAACTCTTATCTCATTAGATTCAATTAGCTCCTTAAGTTTGTCCCCAAAAGCGCTAAGCTTAAAGAAATAATTCTCATCATCTCTCATCTCATATTTACGATTGTGATCTGGGCAAACCCCATTATTCTCCTTAAAGTCAGTCTCCGTTTTGAATTCCTCACAGCCCACACAGTAATAACCCACATACCGTGCCTTAAAAAGATAAGGTTCAAGTTGTTTCCAGATTATCTGAACGCGTTGATGATGAGCTGCATCACTGGTACGTACAAAACGGTCAGGAGATATCCCATACGCCTTCTGCACGGAAAGAACATTTGGCAGCATCGAATCAACGTACTCCTTAGGAGTAACACCCTTTTTCTGCGC
>JAKOXJ010000080.1 GCA_029781075.1 bacterium
TCTGATGGCAAGGGTTTAGGTATACAGTTCTTAAAACATATCGAAAGAAGTAAGGTGATCCTTCACTTTGTTGATTTTTGGAATGATGAAAGTGCGACTAACTATTTAACAATCCGCAAAGAGTTAAAGAACTATTCTAGCTTACTCGCCGAAAAGCCTGAGATAATTTCTTTTACAAAGATTGAAGGTATTGATAGAAAGGAGATCGATCAGAAGATAAAAGAGTTTAAGAAAGTGGCTAAGATCCCTAGTAGAACGAAAGTTTATGCCATATCTTCTGTAGCCCATTTGGGTACCGATGAGCTCCTTAAAGATCTAAGAGACTTGATCTTAAAAGAGGATACTAAAAAAGAGGAGGCAGAGGTATTAGAGCAGGATGATATTGAAACAATTAGAATCCCACTAAAAGAACGTATGGGAGTTCATAAATCTTGGGACATTAAGAAAGACAGCAACTACTATATTATCTCCGGAGAAGAAATCGAGCGCTTTGCAATTAGAACCGACTACTCAAACCCATACTCAGTTGAGCGTCTTTATGATATTTTACGAAAGATGAGAATATATGGTCGCCTAGAGCGGATGGGCTATTCTCCAGATGGTGACTTTAGACTGAAGATTGGTGACAAGCTCCTGCCTAGAGAAGATGAGATTTGGGACTAAAGTAATACTATGAAGTTGGTGGACAAGATATTAAATTACTTTGAGGACTTTGAACAGAGTATAAACGTCTCGGTCAGATGGATAGAGTTGATAGCTATACTAGTTCTAAGCAGACTGATAGTTGATAATAATTCTTCGATACTAAAACTGAGTATTAACCCATCCGGGATGTATAGCCACTTAGGCAATTTAGTATCCGTCCCCTTCTCTCTATTTGGAACTTTTGTAATTTGTTATGTAGCAGTTAAATTCTTTGTAAAGGATTTAAAAGCCGCGAAAGTAGTCTTGCTATTTGCCTCTTTACTTACTGGTTTAGTTGTAAACATTGTGGCAGAGACGGGATCTGGGATGAGTCTAATTGGTCTCCCAAACACAGGAGACCCACTAGACATATTATGGGGAACTCTTTTTTGTGTGCTAGCTTGCTTGCTTAGTTATAGGTTTTCGAAAACAAAATCTGAAAACTGAAACTACTCCCTAAGTCCGACTGCTTTTTGCACTTTTAGGAGAGTTTCGTTAGCGATTCCTCTCATTTTTTCTTCTGAGTGTAGTAGTTTTTTCTCAAGTTCATCTACATCTACCTGCTCATAAGCTTGCTGGAGCTTGCTAAGGATTTGTTCGACGGCACCAGCGACACGTTTCTTTAGTTCTCCATAAGAAGTTTGTCCAACAAACTCTTTATTTATTTCTTCCTGAGATTTGCCTTCAAGTAGAGCTAAGAGTACGAGTAGGTTAGTGATGCCAGGTTGGTTCTTCTTATCGAAGTTAATCACGCCAACGCTATCGGTTGTCGCACCCATAATCTTCTTAGCCGCAACTTTTGGATCATCCTTTAGCAAAATTGTTCCATTAAGATCTTTAACTGACTTACTCATCTTCTTTTCCGGATTAGTTAAGCTCATAATCCTAATGGACTCATCTTGAGATGCAAATTTGGCCTGTTCCCTTATATCTGCCGGTACAGTAAAGATCTCCCCAAATTTGTTATTGAATCTCTGAGCAAGATCGCGGGCAAATTCTAAGTGTTGTCTCTGATCGTCTCCCACAGGTACATATTTTGCACCGTAAAGGACAATGTCTGCAGCCATAAGGACTGGATAGTCAAAAAGCCCTGCAGAGACAAAGTCTATGTCTTTTCTTTCAGCCTTGTCTTTAAACTCTGTCATTCTAGTTAGCACGCCGTAACTCGAGAAGTTGTTCAATATCACACATAGTTCTGAGTGTGCGGATATTCTACTTTGTCTATAGACCTCTATATTATTCTCTCCGATCGGAAGACCTGCTGCGACAAATAGCCTTAAGTTAGACATGCTATTTGTATAGAGTAATTTATGGTCTACTGGAGTAGTAAAAGAATGAAGGTCTGGCACGAATAGGGCTAAACTATATTCTTTAGAATACTTCTTCGACATTTCTATGAGAGGGAGTATCGCACCAACATAGTTTCCTATAGTTAGCTCATCGTTGCAACGTATTCCGGTTAGTATTGTTTGCATGTTATTTTTTCCTTTTCTTAATTAAGTTTAATTATAACGTAAAAACCTCCGTGGTAAGTAGCGGAGGTTAAAAAGATTTTAATTAATAACAGTTACTAGCTACTTACCTTAAGCCAAGTAGCTCCCCAAGTTAAAATATTATAAATTATTGACATACTGTTATATTAACATATGTTCTATTTTTGGTCAATATGGGAGAATTTTTTAGTTATCCCTAATAGGGTGATCGATGATGAGATAACGATCAATGAGAGGATGGTGTAGGCGCCGATTTTGTCTCCAGTTGAGGCCAGTGAACCACTATTGGAGTTTGCATTTGATGAAGAGCCAGAGTTACTACCGACATTAGATGATCCGTAGATACTGTTATATAGATCATTGGACATTGCTACGCCGTATAATACCATTTGCTTCACCGTCATCGTCGTATTCTCCACCGTCAGTAATTTGATATTCGACTAGGAAGACGACTTGATCTCCAACGGGCTGCCCTAGGGGTTGGCTTCCGGGGATATCAACGTACTGACCATTTATATATTTCCTTGCTTTATATCCTTCGTGACCATTTATTCCGTAGTAGTACTGCTGAATAGTAGCGGTATCGCCGTCATGTGGACAGATAATTCTAAATCCAGTTAAACCTCCAGGATAAACATAGTCTGGGTCTGCGCTCTCACCGTCAGGTTCTGCACCTATCTGGACATTGCTTATACTTGTGCAGTTGGTAGTAATGACGGAGTAATTATCTGTTACCGTATTAAAGAAGGTTACTACGTTAGCCTGTGAACTATCTGGTACGCTATCGTCGTTGGCATCACCATTGTTTGGACCAGCATTTTCTATTGAATTGTAGGACCCGTCACCATCAGAATCAGTCTGAGAAAGACCACAGGAGACACTTGACCACTGCAGACAAGGATAGCCTCCAGCTACAGTTCTCCATGTAGTTTCGAAGTCCCAGTCGGTAAGAGGTTGATTCTGGTTAGTATATTTAAAGTAGGCTGGATCGTTGCCGTCTTCGTTAACTGTTACACAGTTTATGGTGCCAGTACTTTCTACTGAAGTTGCACCATAGCAACCTTGGATCTGTCCATCGATATATCCGTCTATATCAGTATTTACTGCTGAGCCATGGAGTCCACCAATTGGGATGGTAGGATTGCTAGACGATATGGATACCGTAGCGAATACTTTAGAGATGGAGCCGCCCTCTACAGAACCGATAATACCTCCAAGTACTGAGTCGCTGCTCTCTATGTGGCCGGTAGCATAACTATTTTGTATATGGACCTCACCTGCATGGCCGATTAGTCCACCGATATATTGAACACCTGTCATATTAACCTCTACATAAGAGTCGGTGACTTGAGAGTTACCATAGGACATACCTATTAGACCACCCGCATTACTCTCTTGTGCAGAAGCATTTATCGTACCAAGGTGGAAAAAGGATCTAGTAATGGTGGCGCTGTTGGAAGTACCAACCAGGCCACCAATATTCTGGCTGGCGCTCAAATTACCTTCGGCGTAGGAATTGTATAATGTCGTACCGTAGCCGATACCAAGAATACCACCAACTGAACTCGCTCCCGTAATACTACCTGTAGAGTAGGCGCTAGTAATACTGGATCCACCGCCCTCACAGGCATCTTCACCGGCGATACCACCGACATTATTATTGCCGTTTACGTTACCTGTTGTATATATGTTAGTTAATTCGCTACTACAGCCGATAGATCCGGCAAAGCCACCCATACCATCTGCTCCGGTCACATTACCGGTTGCATATGAGTTGGTTACTCTAACAGCATATAGAGATCCGGCAAAGCCACCAGAGCTAGTCCCTGGCTTGCCCGTATCGTCATGTTCGGCGTAAACATTAC
>JAKOXJ010000005.1 GCA_029781075.1 bacterium
AATAGATCTAAACTCTAACCAATCTGTTAAACTAGTCCCAATACTACACGACATGTGCCCCATAGTAGTTCCTCAGTTCTGCTCAGCAGGTATAAGGAAGGTTTTTAAAAGACATATGCTAAAGACTCTTCATGGCTCAAGCCTAGTAATGTGTGTATCAAATAATACAATCAAGGATGCTGCTGATTGGTTAGAGACGAACAACAAGCATATCCCTAAACTCAAAAACTTTAGACTGGGGGACAACATTGGCCACAAACGTAGTGTTGCGCCAAAGAAAAAACTCCCGAATAGTTTTATACTCTGCGTTGGTACTATAGAAGCGAGAAAGAACCACGCCTCACTTTACTATGCATATAAGCTGGCTGCAGACAAAAAAATCAAAATGCCAACATTAGCTATTGCCGGCAAAAAGGGCTGGCTTGCGGAAGACATATATAAGCTCTTTAAATCAGACCCCGCGATTAAGGACCAGATTATTCTATTGGAGGACGCTAGTGACGAGAATTTAGCTTGGCTATACGAGAACAGTATATTAACAGTCTACCCATCTTTCTATGAAGGATGGGGCCTACCTGTGGCTGAAAGCCTCTTGCATGGTACGCCAGTAATCGCCAGCTCAATGTCCTCAATCCCAGAGATAGGTGGTAACCTAGTAGATTACTTCTCTCCATATTCACCGGAAGAGATCATGCAGAAAATACATGAGTACTCCAGCAATAAGGCTCTGCTTAAATCAAAGCGTCAAAAAATCCTAAAAGAGTATAAGGCTACCACTTGGGACGATTCCTACAAGGAAGTCGCTGAGGCTATTCTAGATATTTAGCCAGCATCAGTATAGACCCAGCTAGCAGACTGTTATGCTCAGGCAAATCTCGGTTTCTGGCATATGCCTAGATCCTTCCTGAACTATTGCAAACTTTTCAGTATACCTGCCCTTTTTAATACCTTTAGGATTTAGAGTGACTTTAAAAGAAAAGTCCTCACCAGCGCCTACATAATCAGCCTTAGTCCACTTACCTTTGGAGTCCTTCTTAAATAAACCCGAGGATGGCCTGTTCGGTTGACTATTGTACCAATTGTTATGCGCAAAAACGCTCTCTCTATCTGTAGAACTAGACGTTGATAAGTTAAGCGGCAAAAATGTATCAGACTTATGATGTACGGCTGAAAGCTCAATATCGCTATTATTAGTAAACTCAAGATATACATCTTTAGGCTTACCAGAGATAGTCACTTCGATATTGTTCTTAACCACACTTATATCACCATTTTTAAGCTGAGATCTTTTAATTTTCTCAAGATTCTTTAGATAGGGAGTTTTTGTCTTAAACTGCTTCTGAGACTTTAAGTTGTTTAGATATGCTAGAAGATGATCTTTCTTGGCAGGCGAGATCTTCTTGCTATTTTCAGGTCTATGGATTACTAACAAAACCTGAGTTATCAAGTTCTTCTTAAAGTTAATCTTTGAATAGTCATTACCGAACTCAGGATGCATAGTAACCCTTAGGTCATCCTTAGTAGTACCGAAGTTTAGAACAACTGGCTCCATCTTACAGCCAACCTCAGCAAGCATCTTAGAAAGTCTATAGAAGTCTTTCGGCCTAAATATAACAGTGTCACCAGAATCAACTGTTTTATTATTGCTCAAAACATTTACTTCAGTCGTGTGCACTGCATAACCGCCAGGCTTTAAGCACTTTGTTGACTCCACTATAAATCTTAAGCCCTCAGGTATAGAACCTAGGTGGCCTAATGCACAATTGCTCCATAGAAAGTCATACTTACCGTAGAAACTCTTAGGTATGTCTGTCATATCAGCAGCCTGATATGAAACTCTCTCCTGAAAGTCTTTTGCGCTAGCTATAGAAAGCCGATTTAATGAGTTAGTATCTTCAGCAAGCTCATACTGAGACCAGTGCTTAGCCTTCTTTGTAGTAAAGTCCTGGTCAGTGGCCATGACATCGACTCCCATTGAGGCAAAGAGAGCAGGTAAACGCTCCCTACCAACACCAAAACCAAGGCCTGACTTACCGGCCTCTAACGCACCTCTCTCGTACAGAGCCTGAGCCATTATGGCATTCTGCCAGAACTTATTGGCCAATAAAGCATGACCCTCAAGATGCCTGGCATCCTGTTTAAGCAGTTTTGCCCACTTCTTGTACCAAGTTGTTCTGAAATCTGAGAATAATAAAGAGTGGCTGTTAATCATTTTATATCGTATTTAAAGTTAGCTTACAGACAACATTATACATTCATGAATATAGGCGAACTAGCCTTGTTACTATATTCTAAAGAGGCTGTACCTCTGGTCCTCAAAAATAACCGCTTTAGATGACATTCGAACGTTACCTAGCAAAGAAGAACCTCCGGAAAGCTGCTTATCAACAAGAACATAATTCAGACCAAGTTTCTGTAGTTTAACAACATCATCTTCGTGGAAGTCTACAAAGTCACCATATTGCTTACCATACTGAGGAGGCTCATAGCCACTATAACCATTAAACAAATTCTTGTTGTGATACCCAGCCCATAGTACATCCTCAGCACGCGCAACTGGTATAGGAGCGCCCGGATAGTCATTATCCGACCTAAGAGTTATGAATGAATCTATTTCTTTATTATCTTTTATATACTTATAGACCTCGGGGATACCATTATGATGTGCGTATGACGCTGGAATTATATTTGCTTGCCTAGTAGGCATTATTTCGAACACAAGTAAACCTATAAATAGTGCCGTGATTATATACTTAGACTTCTTGCTAAGTTGATCTAACAGAGGGCCGGCAAAAGCGATCATACAGCAAAGAGAGAACAGAACCAATACGCTTGCACGACCTATAGCTCTTATAAAAGAAAGTTGGGGTAAGAATTTATCCACTAATAGATAGGGTAAAGCAATACCATAACTTATAGTATTGCCTGCCAAACTATAAACCGCCTTATCTGATATCTTCAATAAAGGGCCTAGCGAGACTATAAATCCAATGATACCTATAAACAAAAAAGGTTGTATGAGCTTTGCATCGTCACCTTTAAAGAATTTCCGCCTTGTACCAGGGATTATAGTTAGAGCAAACATAACAAATGCAAGCAAATACATAGATACTCCATGATAAGAGGAACTATCTGGGTTATAGCCATTAACCTTGGCATTAGGCCGTACCTTGTAGTAGAGATCACCGGCGAGTGTATCCTTATAGGGTATGAAGTAGTCTTTGAGGCTAGATGAGTAAATTATCTGATCATTTATTGCGAATGTGGCTTTATTACTTTTCGAAAATCTAACGTACTCTTTAGCTAATGGCAGTGTTGCAAAAGCAGCAATTATAGTAATAATGAAACACAGTGCTACTTTGCGCCAGTTATACCTATTAATTACTAGCATACCCGCTAAAAAGGGCACTATTGCCATTAGGGCAAATACCATTTGATACCATGACGCAAAGAAGAGCAGCAACAGAGCGATCAAAGAGCCCGCAACATAACGCTTCTTTATTACTCCAGGCTCCAATATTCGCCTAAAGAATAGAATGATCAACGGAAGATAGAATATACTCTGGTTCTGTAAGTGACCCATTCCTGTCATTTTGAACGGAGCCAGAGAGAATGCCAATCCAGCCAGAACAGAGACTAGTTCTCTACCTCCACTCAGGTTTTTAGCAAGCAGATACATGAAGAAAGCAGAGAATACAAAACTAAGTATAGTCCAGACATTATTGGCTAGAATAGGGTTGTCGTCCACCAAGTGCAATGGGAGAGTTAACAGTCCTGCTGAAAGCTGAGTTTCAGAGTAAAGCATAGTATCCTTGTTAGGATAATATATATTCCCATCAACGTAATTTGGGCAGTTCTCTCGTAGAATACAGTGATGATCCCTACTAAGAGTCCAAGCATTAAACATAACATCTCCACCCTCGCTGTAAGAATCAACCTTCATGATAAGAGGGCCGAATAAAAGCACGGTAGCGCAAAGAGTCGCCACCATACCAATCCAATTACTCTTCAAAAAACGTTTAACAGTTTTTACGGCATTCGCAAATAGTAGTCTAATACGCTTAATTACAGGATTGATCCTTAGAAAATCCATAATACATTACCTACTAATAGTATTGAATCTGATTATCTCCCAGATAGCCTTTAGCCCATCTCTAAAACCAATTTTCTTTCCCTCTTCCTTGCTACGACCATAGTAACTTATGCCGATCTCGTATACAGCAGCCTTACTTCTAGCAACTTTAGCAGTTATCTCTGGCTCAAAACCAAATCTGTTAGACTTGAGATCAACTGCTAACCTCCTGACCAGGTCACCCTTAAACATTTTATAGCAAGTCTCCATATCCGTGAGGTTTAGCCCTGTAAATAGGTTTGATAAAAATGTAAGGAATTTATTTGCTACCTGGTTCCGGTAATATATAACTCTGTGCGGTTCTCCTCCTATAAATCGTGAACCATAAACGACATCTGCATGACCCCTCTCAATAGGATAGAGGAGTCTCTTATATTCCTCAGGATCATATTCCAAATCAGCATCCTGAATGACCACAACATCACCAGTTGACTCTAGTATTCCCCTTCTTAGTGCTGCACCCTTTCCCTGATTATGATCCTGAAAAAGCAGTGTAATAGACTTGTCTGACTTTGCCAGTTTAGTTAGTATGTCTCTGGTGCCATCCTTAGACCCATCGTCAACTATGACAATCTCTTTCTTTGTACCACCCAAGTTAACTGCGCTTATCTCTTCTAGTATCTTCTTTATTGTGTCCTTCTCGTTATAACAAGGAATAACTACAGACAACTTCTTAGTTTTTGGCATATCTATACACTCTAATTAACTTTCACTTTACTCATTTATACTATAATCTATACTCGTAAGTGATGCAAAGTAGGTAAATAAGAGGGCTCATGAAAAAAAGGATATTAGTTACTGGTGGTGCAGGTTTTATTGGCTCGCACCTATGCAAGAGGTTACTTAATGAAGGAAACGAGGTTATTTGTCTAGACAACTTTTTCACTGGCAGTAGACAAAATATACACGACCTACTTGATAATAAAGATTTTGAAGTTATACGACATGATGTAACCATACCTATACATCTAGAGGTCGACCAGATATACAACCTTGCTTGTCCAGCCTCACCAGTACACTACCAATTTGACCCTGTCCAGACCACAAAAACGAGTGTCTTAGGTGCAATCAACATGCTTGGCCTAGCAAAACGCACTAAGGCAAGAATACTACAGGCTTCGACATCAGAAGTTTATGGTGACCCAGATGTCCATCCTCAACCAGAAAGCTACTGGGGTAAAGTAAACCCTATAGGCATAAGGTCATGCTACGACGAAGGTAAAAGATGTGCTGAGACTCTTTTTTTTGACTACCACAGAGAGCATGGAGTAGATATACGCGTTATAAGAATTTTTAATACATATGGCCCCAACATGAATCCTAATGACGGAAGAGTGGTATCTAACTTTATAGTGCAGGCCTTAAAGGGAGAGGACATTACTATCTATGGAGAAGGTTCCCAGACTAGAAGTTTTCAATATATTGATGACCTAGTAGAAGGTATGGTTCGCATGATGAACAACGAAACTGGTTTTGTAGGCCCAGTTAATATAGGCAATCCTGATGAATTCACCATAAAGGAGCTGGCTGAGAAGGTTATAGAAGCTATACCAAACAGTAAGAGCAAACTTGTTTATAAAGATCTGCCTCAAGACGATCCAAAACAACGTAAACCAGAAATATCCACTGCCAAGGAACAGCTTAAGTGGTCACCGAGTATAAAGCTTGATGCAGGTCTTAAGGACACAATTAAATACTTCTCTAGTATTATATAGTTACATATAGCAAAGCTTCATAAATTATAGGAATGACTATACGTTTTATAAGTAAGTGGTGGGCTCCAATAGCGTTCTCTTTTATAGCAATTTTTGTAACAATCTACCCAAGTTACAAAAACACTCCACCGATACGATCCGATGGGCTTGGCTACCATATATGGACACGTGCAATACTAGATGGAAACCTAAGTTTCTGCGAATATGCCCACCTAGATAACTCACAGGCCATATCTGCTCCACAAGAGCTTACAGGAAGATGCATAAACAAGTACCCTCCCGGATTAGCCGTATTGCGCTTCCCAGTGATGGCGTTCTTTACATCCTCAAATCACGACCAACTAAGAAGCTCCTCAGAGGATACCGTAAATCAGATTTTCTCTTTAGCATTTG
>JAKOXJ010000012.1 GCA_029781075.1 bacterium
TCGGAATAATCAGCATGGAAGATCTAGAGAATCATCATAATCAGGCTAGCCTGCTAAGTGTTGAATCTCCAGCTCAGGCACAATCTGCCGTATATACACAGTCTTCTGAACTTTCTGAAGCTCAAGGGATTGATGATTCTTACGGAAAGCAAGAAGAATTTGAGGTTGAAGCAGAGGATAATAAGCATATTGAAGAAACTCCACTTTGCTTTAACTGTGGTAATATTACACAAAGAGCTGGAAGCTGTTACGTATGTACTGCATGTGGAAGCACTAGCGGGTGTAGCTAGAAAAGAATAAGGGGTGTCTATGAGTGGGTTAAGTGCAGAAGAAAGAGTAGTTCAAGGAGATGCTAGAGCAATCATGCATGAGTTGGGTGTGCAGACTATAGATCTGGCTCATCTAGACTCTGCCCCTGAAGGTGTATTCGGTGATGTCATAGGTCAAGCGATTGGGTCTAATGGAGATACGGCACACATTATGGATGCGGAAGGAATTATAGAGGATTCTGGTTTAATCGACTGGGGTGATTAACACGTGAATAATTTAAAGATAGGAATTTTATATGGGTGGTCCAGTAGATAAGAAGTATGATGGAGTCGTCTTTCAAGGAGCTTTTGCTCCTGAAGATGGTCAGGATTTGAATCTAATGGCAATTAGACAGGCGGCTCAAGCAGGTGAAGTCGCCGTTCAGACTGGTGAAGTTGCTGGTCAGATAGGTGTTTTTGATGGTGCTGGGGCTGTACCTGATCTTGGTGAGCCTGCAGTCCAACTGGTGATGGAGGCATTTCCCGGCACAGTGGTTGTTGGGTCTGATGGACAGCTGGAAACTTATACTTGTCCTGGTATGGAGAGAGAAGAGCTTCCTGGACTGACTAGAGATTCTTAGCTTTGTGGGGTATAATACTACTTTAGTATAAAGCGTTTCGTTTTTAACGGATAAGTGGCTATCAACCACGAAGCTAGCAGAAAGAACAGCCAGAACGTGCTAAGTAGAATCTGCCGGGTAAGCCCGAAAAAGCTGTCATTAAGTGTTAGAAATAGAGCAAAGAAGTCTCTTATTTTCTAAAAGTCAGATGGTACCGTCCGCCGGTTGGCGGATTCTGACAAAAGAAAGTAAGGGACTTTTTGTATTTTTATGAAGTTTACAGTAGAAGAGAAGAAGAAGCATAGTGAGCTTGAAAAAGAGCTTGTAAAACATTGGAAAGAGAACAAGACTTTTGAGAAGTCTGTAGAAACTCGGCCTAAAGAAAATGCTTGGGTGTTTTATGATGGGCCTCCGTTTATTACTGGCCCACCACACCATGGGAACCTTTCTACAAGTGCCATAAAGGATGCTGTTGCACGTTTTTGGACAATGCAAGGCAAGAGGGTGGAACGTGCTTGGGGATGGGATTGTCATGGTCTTCCTGCTGAAGTTTTTACAGAAAAGAAGCTCGGTATTAAGAATAAGCAAGAAATCGGTACAAAAATTAGCTTAGAAGACTATGTTGCTGAATGTCGTGCAGCAATGGTTCAGACTGGTAACGAATGGAATGACACAATTGATAGAATCGGCCGATGGGTAGATATGTCTAACCCATGGAGAACGATGGATAAGGACTATATGGAATCTGTCTGGTGGGCGTTCAAGACTCTTTACGAAAAGGGGAAGATTTACGAAGGCGAGAAGGTTCTGCTTTACTGTACGAAAGATGCTACTCCGATTTCTAAGTCTGAAGTGGCTATGGACAATAGTTACCAGATGGATACTGACCCAAGTATATTTGTCTATTTTAAGCTTGAGGACGAAGATAGGTATATTTTAGCCTGGACAACTACCCCATGGACTCTTCCTGCGAACGTTGCTGTCGCGCTTAATACCAAACTAAAGTATGTCGAAGTTGACCTTGGGGGCAAGAGGGTAATTGTTGCCAAGAAATTATATGAGAAAGTTTTGACAGATGAGAAACATCAACCTTTGGAGTATAAAGTGGTTGGAGATGTTGACCCTAATAAGCTAGTTGGGAAAAAGTATGAGCCACTTTTTGAAAACCATGGACCAAATGCGCATAAGATCTTTCATGCTGATTATGTTAGCGAAGAAGATGGTTCTGGCTTAGTGCACTTAGCGCCAGCATATGGTGAAGAGGATTTTGAGTTCGCTAAAGAGAACGACATCCCGGTAGTTTCTAATGTAGATGAAAATGGTAATTATACCTCTGGGAGATGGCTTGGCGAGAATATCTGGGAAAAGAACAAAGAGATTGCCAAATCTTTGCTAGAAGAGGGTAGGGCTTTAAAAGTTGAATACATTAAGCATGAGTATCCACATTGCCATAGGTGTGATGGGAAGTTAATGTATAGAGCTCATCCAAGTTGGTTCTATGATGTCCAGTCTCAGAAGGATGAGATGACTAAAGAGAACGAAGATATAACCTGGGTTCCAGCGCATTTGAAGGAAGGGCGTTTTAAGCAAAACTTTTTAGCAGCTCCGGATTGGAACTTGAGTCGTGATAGATTCTGGGCTACACCAATTCCTGTTTGGAAGGGATACAGGCAAGATGGGACAGAAGTGATTAAGGTACTCGGGAGCCATGCTGAATTTACTGAATTAACTGGCGTTGAGCTTGACGACTTTCACTTGCCGAATGTCGTAAATGTGGAGTTTGAATGTGATGGGGTGACTATGCGTCACATTGGAAAGGTTTTAGATTGCTGGTTTGAAAGTGGATCAATGCCATTTGCGCAGTTCCATTATCCTTTTGAAAATAAAGAGAAGTTTGAAGCAAATTTCCCGGGTGATTTTATAACTGAATATATCCCACAAACCCGAGCTTGGTTTTACTACATGCATGTTATGTCTGTTGGGCTGTTTGAGCAAAAGGCATTTAAGAATGTTATTGGACACGGAACTCTAGCTGGTAATGATGGTAGAAAGATGAGTAAACACTGGGGTAACTATACTGAACCAACAGATTTGTATGACTCAATCAGCGCTGATTCTTGGAGACTATTCCTGCTCTCCTCTCCATTCACTAACGGTGAAGATGCTGCTCTAGTAGATTCTGATGTTCTAAATATAGAGCGTAAGCTGGCGATGTTTAGTAATACTTATGACTTCTTTGTTATGTATGCATCTGTTGATGGCTGGGACTCTAATGAGGCTTATAAAAATGGTCAGTTACTGGCTTCGAGTTCTGAGAATATTTTGGATAAGTGGATTGTCTCTAGACTACAGACTTTAATTAAAGAAGTGACTGACGGGATGGAGAAGTATCAACTTAATGAGGCTACTCGCGGTATTGTTCCATTCTTAGACGACTTAAGTAATTGGTATGTTAGAAGATCTCGAAGAAGGTTCTGGAAGAGCGAGAATGATGGTGATAAATCTTCTGCTTATCACACTCTTTATTACGTCTTAGTTCAGTTTGCTAAAGTATTAGCTCCGTTTAGTCCGTTTATATCTGAAGATATCTACCGAAAGTTAACAGGCGAAGAATCTGTCCATCTAGTAGACTTCCCAGTTTACACATCAGAATTAGTACACGAAAAGTTAGAGAAGCAAATGGCTACATTGAGAGAGCTAATAAGAAGAGGTCTTGCTCTTAGGGCTCAAGAAGGCATTAAGGTCAGGCAGCCACTAGCTCTGGCCTATGTTCCCGAGATGGGAGAAGAGATGCAGGAGATACTTAAAGAAGAGCTAAATGTTAAGGATCTTGATAGGTACCACATGCATGCTCCAGACTATGACCTTAATAAGAATAAAGAACTTACCTTTGTAGATAGGTATACTGAGTGGCTAAAAGTTAGGGATAACCCTTCTGAATGGAAACCTGATTGCCATTGTTCTGATAGTAGTATCGATAACTGGGGAGTATCTGCAATGATTATGTTGGATTTTGAGATTACTCCGGAGCTTAAGCAAGAGGGTTTGATGAGGGAAGTCGTAAGGGTGGTACAGGCTGGACGTAAGAATGCCGGGCTTAATGTTGATGATCGAATAAAGCTGTATCTTAAGACTGACTCAAAAGAGCTGAATGAGGCGGTTGAGAAGTTTAGGGATGATATTGGTAATGAAGTTTTAGCTAGCCAATGGTCTGATGCTACTTTGAGCTACTCTGAAGAAGTTAAGGTTGAGGGTGAGGAGTTAACTTTGAGCTTAGAGAAAGCCTAAGAGATTACTCTTACTTTTTCCATGATGAAAAAGTAGACAAAAAATCTAGTCCTCAGAACCCAGCTTACTGTTCAGGGCATGCATAGTTCGCATCTTGAGGCTGGCTCTTCGGACGACCTGACGATTTGGGGTTGAGTGTTTGGGCAACCTCTGTTATAATTGGGAGGACATATGAAAAAAGCAGTAATACAGACCGGCGGTAAGCAGTATCTTGTTAAAGAAGGTCAGACTCTTGATGTTGAGCTACTTGGTAAGAATGATGGCGACAAAGTTAGCTTTGAGACTCTAGCAATCGTGGATGGAGACAACTCAGAATTTGGGACTCCGGTGCTAAAGAATAAGGTTGATGCGGAGGTAGTAAAGGCAGATTATCAAGGTACAAAAGTTGTATCAATCAGATTTAAAGCAAAGAAGCGTGTTGATGTTAAGCGTGGGCACAGACAAAGATACAGCAAAGTTAAGATCTTGAAGATCGCTTAATAAATCTTTACCAAACATAAGCATAATTACCCCAGATAAAACTGGGGTATTGTTTTTTTGAAATTCTTTGTCTATAGTTATATGTAGAAACAACAACATTAAAGCTTATGTTAAAAAGATTCATAAGCAGGTGGGGTTGAGAGAATTTATGTTAGATATCTTTATCACTTCCAGAGTGCGTAGAAAGATCGTGGTGGTCTTTACTAAGTACCCTCAGCTTAAAGCCCATGTTCGTGCCCTAGCTAAGTTGATAAAAGAGGATCCAGGGAATGTCCAAAGAGAGCTAAAGCGTCTGCATAGGGCCGGATTCTTACAGAGGGCCAAAGAGAAGAATACCACTCTTTATTATGTAGATCCGGATTTTCTACTACTTCCCGAATTACAAAGTATGGTAGAAAAAGTTCAGAATCTTCATGACAAGAAAGAAACTTCGATCTAAGACAAAATAAAAATAAGAATAGGCTTGAGAATAGGGGTGGTATAGGTTATAATTAGTCACATATGATTACAGTTACAAAAGGTGAAAGCGAAAGCGCAGAAAGCTTGATTCGAAGATTTAGCCGTAGAGTGGTTCAGTCTGGGGTTATACGTGAGGCAAAGTCTCAAAGATATTATCGTAAGGAGATAAACAAGAATCAGCGTCGCAAGAATGCTATTGTTGCTAATCAGTATCGGGCGAGAAGAGCGGCAAGCTTTACTAAGCAAAGGTAAAATAAAATCTCGGTTTAACCGAGATTTTTAATGTCATTTTTGGGTTATAATAAATATAAATGAAAAAAGTTATCGGGTTTATTGGTTCGCCGGGGAGTGGTAAGAGTACTCAGGCTGCTCTCTTGGCAAAAGAAGCCAAAGTTGAGCTCCTCAATCTTGGAGATAAGCTGAGAAAAAGTAAAGATAAGGAAGTAATAAGAATTATGGACTCTGGAGTCTTGTTGCCAGACGTCTATGTAGAGGAGATTATTGAGAAAGAGCTCAGGGCTCTCAAAAAAAACGAGCCGGTTATTCTGGATGGCTTCTTTAGACGCAGGAGTGAAGTCCAGTGGTTAATAAATAATGAGAAGGGCTTAGACTTTGATGTCCCTTTTGTGTTTGATATAGCTATTAGTAGAAAAGAAGCTATCAAAAGGCTCAGTCTGAGGGGGAGAGGTGATGATGGCCCCAGGGATATGAGAAGAAGGTTAAGAATATTTAAAAAGCAATATAAAGAGGTACTCAAATCTCTTAAGAAGAATAAGATCAAACTGATTAGAATAAACGGAAAGCAGACTCCTGAGGAAGTATTCCGTGATGTCTTAGTAGAATATAAGAAGTATGAGCAAAAACTTAAATAGAGTGAAGACCCAAGCCGAGATTGAAGCCATGCGAGAGGGTGGCAAGATGCTGGCTACAGTGCTTCAGTTTGTTAAGTCTAAGACTAAGGCTGGAATGACCACTAAAGACCTGGCTAATTTAGCGGCCGGGAAGCTTAAAGAACTAGGTGGAGAGCCTGCCTTCTTGGGCTATAGAGGATATCCAGATGTCATATGTATCGCTATTAATGAAGAGGTCCAGCACACTATACCAAGTGACAGAACCATTAAAGAAGGAGACATTGTCAATTGTGACTTTGGGGTCCTATGGAAAGGTCTGATTACTGATGCGGCAATTACTTATCCAGTTGGTGATATTTCTGATGAGGCTCAGAATCTTCTAGCTGGTACAGAAGCTGCCCTTGAGGCGGCTATAAAAACTGTGAAGCATGGGGTGAGAGTTAAAGAGGTCTCTAAAGTGATTGAGAAGACTTTGAAGAATTACGGTTTAGACATTGTTAGAGAGCTTTGTGGGCATGGCGTAGGTCATAGTTTGCATGAGGATCCTGATATTCCTAACTTTGGGGCTGATGGTAGCAGTTTTAAGCTTAAAGCTGGGATGACGATTGCTATAGAGCCAATTGCTGTAGCTGGTGTAGCAGATATCGAATTTTTGCCAGATGGATGGAATATTGTTACTAAAGATGGCTCCTGGGCTTGCCAGTTCGAGCATTCACTTTTGGTAACTTACGAAGGATGTGAAGTTCTAACTAGTTAGTATGCTTAAGCTTATTGACTCTTTGATCCATAAAATGATAGTCTATGTGTTAGGTAAGAAATTAGCATAAACAGAAATAAAAATATGTCAGTAGCAGAAAAGACTCCAGATACGGTACCACAATCTCCAGAAGATGTAGAGACTGCACGTATAGCGCATAGAATTGTAGAAAATGCAGGTGAAGCGATAGTTGAGGCTTCTGATGGATTAGAGCCAGCTGAATCTATTGGTAGTAGCGTATATTCTGGGGGTGAAAAAGACGGAAAAGTAGTGGAAAGAGGTGATCACGAGGAAGTTGGGTTTACACCTGCAAGAAAGACAGTTGATGTTACTAAAAAGCCATCTTTACTTAAGAGAGTTTTTGGAAGGGCTAAAATTGATGAAGTACCTACTGAGGTAGATAGGCATACTATAACTGAGTATGAAGATGGCGCCGTTTGGCACACTACTGTTAGACCTTCTGTGCTAGGTGGTAGGGTTGAGAAAACTGCATATACGACGGTTGGTGAAGATGGTACGAGCGATGTCTCATATGAGGTTACTCGTTATGATGAAGACGGGAAAGAGGTTCGAAGATCTAGAAGAGATGGAAAAAGTGATTTGTATTCAAGGAGAAGGGGGTCTGCACCAGCGGCAAACCCAAGAAGAAATAGTGCTATCTTAAGAACTGCTGGTCGAATAAGCCAGAGAGTTCAGAGGGCTGTGCGTGGGACTGGTGAGGATATCGGGATGCAACCGGGTACTGATGCTGAAGGCAGAAGTGTGTCTCAGGTACCTAAGGGGATCGAAAAGATTGTTGACCCCAAGGCCTACCAAGAAAAGAGAAAGGCTGAGGCACAGGCCAGAAAAGATAGGGGTGAATGGCCTTAGGCTAGTGTTTTTATAGAGCGGTATCTTAATCAAAAAACTCCCTGTTGGGAGTTTTTTGATGAGTTAAGCTTATATCTTTTGTTCTTCTTTCGGCTTTTTATTTTTTGTAGCCTTTGGAGTTCGGGCAGCCTGAGCTTTGGCGGCTGCTTCTTGACGTTTTTTAAACTTGTCTACACGTCCTTCGATGTCTAAGACTTTCTCGTCACCGGTAAAGAATGGGTGTGATTTAGAGCTAACGTGCACTAGGATTAGCGGATATTCATTGCCATCTTCCCACTTAATAGTCTCTTTGCTGCTAGCAGTAGAGCGAGTTAGCCAGGTATCACCAGAGTTAGAGTCTTTGTAAACGACTAATTGGTATTCTTGTGGGTGTAGATCTTTCTTCATAATAATTTCTCTAAATCTTAACTCTACTCAACAATTACTTGCATTCTATTGACTGTTCTACCTGTAAATTTAGTCATTTTGCGCTTTTGAAATCTGACCACTCCATCTTTCGCGGCGTGGATAGTGAAGTTACGAGA
>JAKOXJ010000027.1 GCA_029781075.1 bacterium
GCCTTAGCTTTTGTATCTGATTTAGCGCCCTGAGGGTTGATCCCGGCAGCTTTAAGCTCAGCATTAAGTCTAGATTTCTTTCTAGCCCCAGTATTTTTATGAAGGACATTTTTCTTAACTGCAGTATCAATTGTTGCCTGAGCTTTCTTAAATAGCTCGGCAGCATTCTTACCGCCATTTTTAGCATCTTCGCGTAGGGCCTTAATTGCCTCACGCATATTCTTCTTTGTAAGCTTGTTTCTAGCTTCACGTACCTTTGTCTGTCTAGCACGCTTTTTAGCTGATTTAATTATTGGCATTTATATAATTCCTTCTTATGATCCGTAGACCTTAATAACTTTTAGTCGTAACATCACATTATAACAGGGCAGAGTCCAATAGTAAAGATATCTTAGATTGACTATAAGTATATAAAATGTTATAATCTACATAGAATAACTAGAAGAATATGACAACAGCCATGTGGGGAGAACGAAAACCCACTCCAGAATTGACTAAGACTGAGAGACAAATCCGTTCTGCTATTCGGAGAAATTCTGTAGTAAGACGTAGATATGATGAAGATCTAATGATGTTCAAGTACATGCTTAATGTAGGCTATGAAGGTCCACAATTACCCTCCGTCTCAGATATGCAGGGCTGGCCAGGTCTATTAGCCGCAGAGTTTATTACAAGAAGGGTGGAATGCATAAACAACTCTCCAAACCATCGCCAGGCAGAAGAGACAAAGGATATCAAGCCTCAGCTATTGCAAAGATAAAAGTTTAGATGTATATTATTCACATCTAAACTTTTTAGATTACTTAATAGAATATTTATGGCAGACTCATTTGATGGACTAACTATAATAACAGGGATCGATCACGAAGACCCAGTATCTCAAATAAGCGGAGAAGGTGTAGCAGTTGCTCTGGCGGCCAGAAAAGTCGAAAGTGCCGGGATGACAGCAACCTCAACTCATGCTTGTGTAAGTTCAGATTTTGGAGGGGCATCTCCTGTCCCCCCAGCGATGAAGGCAGCTCAAAGAGCAGAGGCCGAAAGAAGAAGAGCTCCAACATCAGTGGAGCCCAAAGAAAACCTAGAGTCAGACTAGTCTCTACCTTTCTTCTACATTTGCATTCAGTTTATCTACCAAACCTTTAGCAGACAGTGCAACTGCATTCCTCTTTTCTACGATATCATTATACTGAGCGATGATTGATCTGATCTGCTCAACCTTCTTGTTATAGAGCACAACCTTAATATTATAAGCCTCAGCCGCAGCCTGGTATTGCTCCTGACTGTCGCCACTTTGAAGGTAATCAATCTGTCTCTTTTCCGCGTCAAGCTCGCTACTTAACGAAATTATCTCAGCCTCTAGCCCATCCTTCTGGCCCTTTAAGTTATCCAGCTGACTATCATAGTCTTTAATTATCTTCTCAAGCCTATTAAATTCTGCGCTATATGTAAGATATTTATTGACGATACCCTGCCTATCTCTAAAGTAATCACTGTAGATAGCTTCTAGCTCTGGACCGACGTCCTTTAGCTGGGTTCCATAGATAGCAAACATCTCATTATTAAGAGACTCACCAACACCAAGCTTACTTTGGTAATTATCTACTAGATTATTAACATC
>JAKOXJ010000028.1 GCA_029781075.1 bacterium
AAAGGCTTAAGTCCTTTGCGTTTTACTACGTCCATTAATAGATAAACTGCCAAAAGACCAATCAAGAAGCTAGCAATATTACCGGCCAAAAATGCATCAAAGTTATTTTGTAAGAAAAGCTTCCCGCCATCACTTACCATAAACTTAAGAGTTGCCCCAAGAGTTACTGGCAGACCAATCAAGAAACTAAAAGATGCTGCAGCTTCAACACTCATTCCGGTGATTAGGCCAGCCAGAATAGTCACACCAGACCTAGAAGTTCCAGAAATAAGCGCTAAAGGCTGTATCAGGCCAATCGCCAGAGCCTGTCGATAGCTAATCTCTTGAACAACATTTTTGTTCAGGTTCTTCTCAGGTAACTTCTTTGGTTTAACGAAAATCATTGGTATCCCTACCAACACTAACATTGTTACCACTGTTCCCGTACCATGTAGATGAGCATCAATAAAGTCCCCTAAAAGTACCCCCACAATTACCGCTGGAACAACACCTATTATAAGCTTAGCGACCATATCAATCTTCTCTTTTAGCTTTAATCTCTTAGCAAAAAGATCAGAGATCACTACCCAAATCTGTCTCCAGAAGAAGATCAAAATAACTGCCATCGTACCAAAATTGAGGAGAGTCTCGGCCGTAAAATTTGCCGGGATATTAAATGCTCTTGCTGCCAAAAGCAGATGTCCAGAACTACTTACTGGTAAAAATTCCGTTGCCCCTTGGACCCCCCCTAAAATAAGTGCCTGTAATACCGTAATTGATTGCATATCATATAACTATACCATCTCGTGCTAAACTAAAATTGATGTCGCAAAATAATGACTCTCCCTACCTGAGCGAGCTGATCGTAGACTTTCTAGAATATTTAGAGATAGAACAAAACCGCTCCCAACACACTATCAGAAATTATCACCTCTATCTGAACCGCTTAGTAGAATTCTGGGGAGACGAACCAATCAACAAACTTACCGCCGACATCATAAGAAAATACCGACTCTGGCTCAACAGATTAGAGACCCAGGATGGGACTACTCTTAGCGTAGCGACAAGAAACTATCACCTCATTGCCCTTAGACACCTCCTTAAATACTGCGCCAAAGTCGATATCGATGCTATTGCCCCAGCAAAAATAGAACTTGCCAGCGCCACCAGAAAAGAGGTCACCTTTTTAAACCAAGATGAGCTCAAAAGACTCTTCGAACAACCTGATTTAAATGAGCTAGGTGGCCTCAGAGATCTAGCAATCTTAGAACTGCTTTATTCCACTGGACTCCGTGTTTCGGAGCTGACAAAGCTCAATAAAGATCACGTTAATCTAGAACTTGGCGAATTTACAGTTAGAGGTAAAAGGCAAAAAGATCGCCCAGTTTTTATTACTGACGAAGCCAAAAAGACCCTCGAAGCTTATCTAGAAAAAAGAACCGATAACAGTCCTCCTCTTTTCATCAGACTTGGCGGCACAAAAAAAGTTGATACCTCAGGAGATCTAATGAGACTAACACCCCGCTCGATCCAACTAATTATCCAAAAATACGCCGTTTCAGCCGGCATTACTAAGCATGTATCTCCCCATACTTTACGTCACAGCTTTGCCACTAATCTCTTAATGAATGGAGCTGACCTAAGGAGCGTCCAGAGCCTACTCGGCCACAGTAACATTGCAACAACTCAAGTTTATACCCACATAACCGACCCACATCTAAAATCTGTCCACAAAAAATTCCACTCCGACAACCAAAAAATAAAGCTAGAACCTGACAATCCAGAAAGTTAACCAGGCCGATACGATTAGGAGTGCTCCAAATGGTACTCTTTTAAGTTTTAGGTTAGAACCAATCAACATCCCTACTGCAGCCGCAAGCGATATCGCAGAAAGAATCTGAACCGTATTCATAAAGATTGCCAGCACTGTAACTAGCCGGACATCACCTCCGCCAATATCACCCTCGAATAGCTGGAACATTCCCCAACCGATAAAGAAGAAAATAATTGATCGAAAAATTGATATATCAAAGTGTATCCCAGCAAACGCCATTGCCACAAAACCAGCCAATAGACCTACTAAATTCAGGTGCAATACCCTGTAGTTTTCTAGATCATCCTTAAATATCTCCCAGGAGAAATACGCCACCAAGGCTATCGCTGGAGACCTCAACATACCCGCACCCATCAACGCAGAAATAACCATGGCCATCCCAGCGATATAATAAGGCTTTATATTTAAAAGTTTCTTCTTAATCTTCTTAGCTTTAGTTTTATTCATTTTAGTAACAGGTTTGTTAAAACTCATTAAGTTTGGTTATAATTCTACTACACGTTGAACCAGACTCCGTATCCTCCAAAAGAAAAACGGAAAACTAATACCAAAATTACATACATGAAAAAAAATAAACGCCAACTTAGGTTGGGCGCGACACTAACTCTTTCGGCTCTTATTCTAGGCAGTCAGATGACGTTCAGCCCATTAAAAACACAAGCC
>JAKOXJ010000036.1 GCA_029781075.1 bacterium
AACCAGTCAAATTAAACAGAATATCGAGACCAGCCCAAAACCGGTCAAAGTCCGCATACTTGGAGCAGCCATCTTCTCGCTTTCTATACTTACCGCCATTATCGTAATCTCAAACGAAATCAGATCCTCACGTCCCCAGAAAGAAAAAATCCTCAGCAAATACTACCGAACATAAAGCTTAAGCATTACAGCTTACTACCAGCGTAATAGACCCCGTATCTTTCTCGTAGAAGTCTCTCTCCAGATGGCACTGCGATATTTTCCAGAAACTCTTCACGAGAAGATGCAATTCTAGACCATAATGCTGTCACCCCCATGGCTAAAGCATCCCGACTCAAGAATAACGATCCACCTTTGCCATAATTGCTAAAATCATCATCTAGATTAGCTACTTCAAAGCGTCCCCAAACGTGTTCGGTAAAAGGTCTATCATCTACCAGCACATCTTCTCCCGGATCATCAAGCAAAACCCCCAGAGCCTTTTCTATAAAGGGAGCAATAATCTCAGCCTTATCTCTATGACCGACATAAATAGTAGCCTCCTTGCCGGGCTGATCAAATTTCTTACCTCCACCATGGCCAATCTTAAAGGTTGTTATTGCCCCAGTCTCTCTTATGGCCATCAAGAATCTTCTAACTTCTTCCGTTATGCCAACATTCTCAGCATCAAAGTTAAGATGAAACTTCCAGCCCTTGCCCATAGCAGCAATCTGATCGTAAGTCATAAGCTTGCCATCAGGAAGTTGAACCTCTCCATTAAGATCAACACCCTCAAGTAACCTAGTAATCTCTCCTATATCGGCTTTTTCCTCTTCTAGATTACACTGAATATTGCTGCCCAATACATGCCCAGTAGAAGGATTAGGGATAGGGACTGAAGAGAATACACTAACTGCCGCCTTGACTACTCGATTATCTACAGATCCTTTTTCACCACTACCCTTAGATGGATAGCCTGTCCTGGGATCAGGTATAGGCACATCTGCATAAGGGCTTAGATTTTCCATTTTTTTATATTTTTATTTTAACTTTTTAGATAGATCTAGATATCAGTTATCATATCAAAAAAAACAGACTATGTCAAGTACATCCCCTCTGTTATAATAGATAACATGTCATTAAAAATTGGAATCGTCGGATTGCCTAACGTCGGTAAATCAACCCTCTTTAACGCTCTTACGAAAGCTGGGGCTCTAGCTGCCAACTACCCTTTTGCCACTATTGACCCAAACACGGGCATCGTAGAAGTCCCAGACCATAGACTAAAGGTTCTGGCCGACATCTATGGCTCCAAAAAAATCATCCCAGCAGCTATCAATTTTGTTGATATCGCCGGCCTGGTAGAAGGAGCCTCAAAAGGAGAAGGCCTTGGTAACAAGTTCTTAAGCCATATTAGAGAGTGCGATGCTATCGCACAAGTAGTTAGAGACTTTAAAAACGATGATATCGTCCATGTCGCTGATAGAATTCACCCTGGTGAGGACATCGATATTATCAAAACAGAACTAATTTTAGCCGACCTAGCTACTCTAGAAAAAAGAATTCAAAACTTCAAAAAAGAAGTTAAGTCTAACCCTAAATTAAAGCCACTCGATGACCTGTACCATAATGTCCTAGAAAGCCTCCAGGCCGGGCAGATCCCAGAGTTAGACGATGGACAAAAAGCGGACTTAAAAGATCTCAATCTCTTCTGCACCAAACCCACTATGTACATCTTTAATGTATCTGAAGAAGATCTTCAGAATGAAGAAGTTAAGGCAAAACTTGAGGCGCTCGTACCTAGCAACCCCGCTCTTTTTGTTAATGCCAAACTAGAAGAAGAACTTAGCGAGCTCGACGAAGAAAGCTCTCATGAACTCTTGGCAGAATACGGCCAAACAGAAAGCGGACTCCAAAAAGTTATCGGGACCGCCTACTCGCTCTTAGGCCTGCAAAGCTATCTTACTGCTGGACCAGAAGAAGTCAGGGCCTGGACAATCAGATCTGGAGCCACTGCCCCAGAGGCCGCCGGCGTCATCCATGGAGATTTCGAACGTGGCTTTATAGCTGCTCAAGTAATTGATTATCAAGATCTCATCGAAGCCGGCTCAGAAACCGCCGCCAAAGCCGCTGGCAAAGTCCGTACTGAAGGCAAAACATACATCATGCAGCCAAACGACATTGTCGAATTCCGCTTTAACATCTAAACTACTCTCAAGATATAAAATCTTTCTACATTACCTTTCGACCCAGCCAGTCCTGAGTCTTGTTTAGCTTCAATTAGAAAACCATGCTTTGGGAGCCATTGTTCAAATTCTTTAACAATTAAACGTCGAGTCTTACTATTCTTAATAATTCCATTGTTCAACTCATGGTCATAAGCTTCAAACTGAGGTTTGAACAATAAAATTACCGCTGATGAAGGTTTTAAAATGCTTGTTCTTAGATATTCTAAGATCTTCTGAGATCCAGTGAAAGAAACGTCCATAACGGCCACATCTGGAGTCTGAACAACTTTTTTATTCAGTTTATTTTTATCAACACCCTCAGAAACAACATTCAAAATATCAGTCTTTTCGTAAAGTTTAACCCGCTGATCCATAGCAAGCTCAGGGACCATTTGCCTACTCCCAAGCTCTACAGCGATAACTTTTTTAGCACCCTTTTCTAAAGCAAATTCTGTAAAACCACCAGTACTACTCCCTACGTCTAAGACGACCTTGCCATTCAACTTAGATCCAAGCTTCACCTGCTGATCAAAAAGGCGTATCTTTGTATACGCCCTCGAAAAATCATTATCAGATTCAAATACTCCCACTATTTCTTTCTTTCTCTATATTCACCAGATGTCGTATCGATACTAACCTCATCACCCGGCTTAATAAATGCTGGAGCCTTGAGCTTCAACCCTGTCTCAACGATAATATCTTTAAGCAGTGCGCCAGAGGTATCCCCTTTTACGACCTCAGGAGCCTCGATAACCTTAAGATAAAGATTCTTAGGAAGCTCAATATTGACCGGTTTACCATCAAACATTTGCAAACTCACCTCTACGCCTTCTAGCAAAAACTGCAATTCATGAGTTAGACCCTCTACCGGAAGCTCAAACTGCTCAAATGTATTATTGTCCATAAAGAAGGCATTTATGCCATCACTATATAGATACTGCACTGCTCTATTTTCAATATCGGCTGGCTCAACCTTAT
>JAKOXJ010000049.1 GCA_029781075.1 bacterium
AGAGCCTTTTTTGGCGATGACGATCTCGCAGCCCTTTAACTGGAGTACCTTTCCGGTAGTTTTTGTCTGAACAAAATCTTTGGCTCTTTTGACTGACTCTTTATTAACATCAAAGCCATTCTGGTTAATCTTGTGGTGCAGAAAGTGATCTTTTAATTCTTCTGGAAGTTGTCTAAATATCTCTGTAGAGTACGTTTGGTCTGTCCCAGATCCTATGGCTAAGGTGGATTCTAAAAGCTGAGTATTAGTGCGTATCTCTTGAACTAACTTTTGATTATCTGAGAGGAGGTTAAGAAATTTAGTTTTGTCAGCAGACTCTAAGTTAGATAGCTTTTGTCGGACACGGTTCCTTAGGTAAATATCTGTTTTGTTTGTAGAGTCTTCATGCCAAAGTAGGCCGCGCTCCTTGGCATAATTGAGAATGTCTTTTTTTGTTATAAAGATTTTGTGTTGGAAGTTGTATAAAAAAGGTCGCCAAATTCCATCTGGTTGATGGCGAAGTGATGACAAGCCTTTTGGTCCAGTTCCACGAGATAGGTTGATCAGGGCCGTTTCTAATACGTCATCGGCGTGATGAGCAGTTATGATGTGGTCTATTCCTCGTTTCAGCTTAATCCCTTCCAGGGCTTCATATCTTTTCTGTCTAGCTAGTTGCTCGGAACAATCCTTAGGAAGATCTAGACTGATTATGTGAAGGCTAAAGTCAAATTTATCAGAAAGTTTTTTAATGGCTTCAATATCTTCCCCAGTGTCTTCTCTCTGGTTATGGTCAATGTACACGAGTTCTAATTTACTTAATTTGTTATCATCTATGAATTTAATAATCAAATCGTTTAGAGCGTCTCTAGCTTTATTTCTTTGGTTTATAGTATTGGCTAAGAGATCAAGCAGAACTATAGAATCAATTCCACCAGAAATGGCGAGTAACCCAGTTTTTTTGTTCGACTTTTTAGAAGGAACTATTTTTTTACTCATTTTATTTACTAGTACTTGAAAAAAGGATAAGCGCTTATGTATACTTTTGATTAAATAGTTTAGAGAAGACTAAACTTTAAAAGAAAAGGGTGGGAATATGACTCCTGTAAGTGATGATTCTACAGCTCAAGCGACGACTACGCAAGCTGATATAAATGATGATTTGGCAAAGGCTCTAGCTAGTGTACAGGCTGGTGGTCAGGCTCCGGCTTCTGGTCAGGAGATGAACTTTGAGAGTGTTGGAGAGCCTGTTATAGCTGGACCGCCAGCGGTGGGTGTTGAGGATCCTTCTGTAGCGCCGGTTATTTCGGCTCCACCTGTTGCTCCAGTTATGCCTGCCACACCTGTGATAGCCTCTACTCCTGCACCTTTGGGCGATGATCAAGTTGAGTACTCTACTCCACCTGCAAGTATTGATCACACTCAACCCACAGTGCCGTCTACTCCTTTTGGAGCAAGTACAGCCGACAGTATTGAGCAGATTAAGCTTTCTGCACTGCAGCAGTTGAGACCATTGATGCAGCATATTGAACTTACTCCAGAAGAAAAGTTTGAGAAGTATCTGATGATGCTGAGGGCGAGCGATGATCAGGATCTGATACAACCAACTTATGAGGCGGCACAGATGATCTCTAGCGAGAAGCTTAAAGCTCAGGCACTTTTAGATGTAATTAATGAGATTAATTATCTGACTTCGCAGCAACTGGTTGCCTAGGTCTTCTTGGTAGAATAACTTAGCTAAAGAGCCCCGTTGGGGCTCTAAACATTTGAGTAGATAATGTGATAAACTTAAGCATAATTGTTAAGAGAGGGACCTCTGTCTAAAAAGAGTATGGTTCTATGAGGTGGGGATATTCAAATTTGAGTTTGCTGATGTGGCTGGCTTTATTTGGTTATGTTGTTGCTTTGATAGTCTTTTTTAAAGTGGTCTCTGATGGGAAGAATAAAAAGAAGGCCTTTAATCTAACGGCCATCAGTCTGGTTTGTATACACTCAATCTTGCTAATTAGCTTAGGCTTAAACGATTCTGCGGCTAGTTTAAAGAAGGTCGGATTTGAGGTATGGGTCTGCGGAAAGCAGGTTCAGGTGGCCGATAACTCTCCTACAGGAAGGATCTTTAGAGATGGAGGTTACTTCTCTGAAAAGATGCTTAATGTAAATAACGATGTGGAGCAGTTGAGATTGGGGGCTGAACTTAAGGCGGCCGGTCTTTCGTATACTGATACGGCAGTTACTATACCTATTTCGAATAGTTTTGAGCTCAAAGTTTCTGGTGATAGTAGTCTGGATTGGTTAAGTGAGTCGCTAAAGTATCCGACGAAGACTAATCAACCTTCCTTAGTTCTTGAAGATTCTAACTTGGTTTGCCCAAGCGGAGATATAGGGAGATGGAATGTGTTTATTGCTAAGGTGGATAATAAAGCAAAGAAGTATTCTTGGCAGAAGGTTAGTCTAACTGAGCTAGGAGCTACTTTGGTAAGGGCATCGGATGGTGATGATTTACCAGATTGCTTGGTAATGGACTATGGTGCAGTAAAAGAGACACCTGAGTTTAGGTGTGCGGATATTCTAAAGAACGATGCAAAGAGGTGCCCAGAGACGGATAAGTCCACATGTTTATATGAGGAGGTTAGAACTTAGAATATGATGGATCTTTTCTTGCTAGTCTTGGGGGTTTTAGCGGTAGTTTTGGCTGGCCTTAATCTTAGGTCACTTGGTAACAGCTTGATTTTTTCTGTAAGCGTCATGGGTAAGCATGCAGACATGCGCAGGATGGCACTTAACTGTCTGGTCTTTTGGTTTGGGACAACTCTGGTTGTTGGACCGGCTCTGATACTATGTTGGCAACTCTTGGCTGCTCTAGGTGACCTAGGTGGCGTAGGATTCCGTCTCTCGGCCTACAGTGTCTCTACTCTACTAATAATTTGGGGGTTATTTAACTTGTACGTTTATAAAGTTGGACCAAGGAGAGATTCCGAGGGAAGGCTTAGAAGGAAGATTATTAATTTGAGCCGATCTACAGGAACTGTTTCAAAAGATTCTCTATTTGGTATATTTAATGGGTTTAGTGTGCTGGCTTCTGAGTTTGGTATATTCGTTGGGGGGATCTGGCTCATCCAGACTGCTGGAGGCTTTGGCCTGGTTGAGTTGGGTGTTACTATCCTCGCTGCTACATCTGCCATCTGGGCAATCTATCTGAGCCTACTCTATGGCGCCAATTTAAGTGTGGCAGAAAGATTTAGAAAAGCGCATGGAGCTAAGGTGAGCTTCATCGTCGGCTTCTTGGGTGTATTTGGGTCATGGTTGGTGCTTGCAAAAAGCATGGGCTTAATTTAATACTTGACGGTTATGCTTAAAAAGCCTAGAATTTCTAGGTAGGATAAAAAATCTAAAATAAAAATATAAAAATATGCTAAGGATACACAAACATAGCGGCCATGTTGAGCCTTATAGTGCAGATAAGCTAAGAGCTGGTGTAGTCCATGCTTGTCGAGCTGTAATGACGCCAATTGGGGCGGCTGAGCGTTTTGCTAGTGAGGTCGAGACTAGAATATCAGCAAGCGCTTCTAAATATAGCGCGATGACAAGCCGTGATTTGAAGCGTCTAACTAAAAACGCTCTAGCTACTTATCATCCCG
>JAKOXJ010000054.1 GCA_029781075.1 bacterium
AAAGGCAACCTGACCTCCACGGAACACCATCTCCATGGGTTCGCAGATGAATCCTCCGCTTTCTTCATCTTCAAATCTCGCCTTGACTCTGACTTGTTCATTTATTTTTTGGGCTGTGCTCATGTTATCTTATCCTCTATTCAAGTTAATTAATTTGTTACGTTTTGTTTTCTAGATGTAACTTACTTTTTGATAGGAAGAGATGGCTTATTAACGTAAGTTTCTTAGAAAGCAAAAACAGTCTGATGACTTTTTATCAAACTTTTAATTTTGCGCTTCTTGGATCCTTAAACGGCGGTTTCTCCGAGCACTAAAGAAACTCTTTTGGGAGGCTTAGCATTGACCACGAGCTTACTGTAAGCTTTGGTTTACTTCCTCTATTCACTTTGTTAATAAGCCTGCAGATTAAATCTGATTTAGAAGTACCTGCATTGCTATACAGAATTATAGACCTTAAACTGCTTATGTTTCCATACAGTTTTGTTGTATTTTGTTCTACAAGAGAGTCCTCAAAGAAGACAGAGAGTGCTTAATGGTGGACGTCCTTTTAAAGGATGTACAAAATAGATGCTGAACTGAGGAGACGGCATGAACTTCTTTATTCTGCCTGGACGAAATATCAGAGGGGTGAGGTGCATCTTAAGTAAAGCTCCTCTAGTCTACATTTGTTATAATTATTGCCCTATGCACAGTATGGTGTTGTTATATATCAATTAATATGGGTAGAGTAAAAGTCACCAGTGAGGAGCTTAGCAGTTTCTTAAACCCTCTTATTGGAAGCGAGGATGCTATTGATAGTTTTGGAAATCAGCTTCGTGATAGCGTAGCTAAAGGAGAAAGAAAGGATTTCAACGCTACAAACCCCTATACTCGTTTATTTGACGGGCTTTGCTCTATTACTAAAATTAGGGCTGGAGAATTAGATGTATCCAATAAGATTAAACGTGCATTTGTTAGGGCATCTACTGCAAGTGGTGGGATGATTATCTCTATTCTGGAAGTTCTTGGAGATATATATGAAGAAGTCGCGGGTACAGAGCAGGACTTAGAAAGAGTGCTAGATAATTCTAGAAGAGTAACGAGGTATGCTACTGGGATGGCTCATGCAGATAGTAGAGTTGGTATGGTAAATAGGTGGGCTCTTGCGAAAGGTGTAAATCCAAATGATGACTGGGAGTATAGAAAGCTTAAGGCTCAAGTTTTTTTAGATGAACTTGGTTTTTTGACGTTACCCAGTCCAGTCGTAGCAAGGAATAGTTTAACCGTTAGGGCAGATGAGAGCGGTCAGTTAGATATAGACTTTAGATATGCAAAGAGACAGTCTAAGGGCGGTAAGTTCGCTTGCCCTGCGGCAGGGTTCAAGATTGGGGGAGAAGGTTCGGACCGCCAACGTTATGCAGTCCCTACTTTTAGCAACGTAATTGGGGCAACCGTTGTAACTGAAATATTTCCACATATATTTGATATTAGAATACCAGAATAACAAATATCACTGATTTAAAAGTGGTCTATATGCTTGGTGGACCACCTTGAAAAAAGTTGGCACCAAATTGAAGAAGAACTGGGTAGATGGAGAGAGATACTATACGTGCCCTGGTCAAGCTATAAGAGTAATAAGATACCCGAAGGGTAATGCACTAAGTAATAATACCCCTAGTCCTTATTACTACTGATTCACGCTCAACTCCTGTGATGCTGGAGTGAGCAACTCCTCTTCCAATTACGACTGCATCCCCAGGCTCTAGAATTACCCTGTCTTCAAAATCATTTACACTTTTTATTCTTGCCGCATCCCATTCTTTAGTAATCTCAC
>JAKOXJ010000056.1 GCA_029781075.1 bacterium
TTAAGAGCTCATTAATCGCATCATCTACCTCTTTATCACTAACTGTAATACCAAGTTCTTTAGCTTTAGCTCGAATAAATGCATAGCCTTCTGCCTGAGCTAAAGCCTCAATCTTCTTCTGCTCAATGATTCTATTGCCATCTTCGGTATTAACATCGATCTTCTCTGCCCCAACACCATTAAAATCAACCAAATAATGCACATTCTGCTTTAAGATAAACAGATATTCTTCGTAAGAGACCCTATGGCCATCAACCACACTCGCATCATATGGAGCCAAGCGAGAAAGACTATACGACAAGTTACTATAACTCTGTTTAATCTGTAGAGAATAGAAACTATAAGCAAAGAAGATAACAATGAGACCAAAAATAACTGCTAAAGAGCCCATCATCACCTGGAATCTAGCCTTTTTAAGCGGCTTCTTATGCCTACGCCCCCTCTTTAGAGCCTCTTCCCTGTGAGCCTTTAAGGCTTCTTGCAACTGAGGATTCTCAATTGGAGCAGCGATCTGGGTAGTTTTCGCAGGAGCTGGCGCAGCCTTAGTAGTCGGCTTCTTCCTTACTACTCTCTTACCCACCTCACTAATCTTATTCATCAAAACCTCTAAACTTATTGTAGTTAGCAGTTACAAGAGAGTGGACTTTAGCCGGCTTGCGGATCTTCTCAAGCACTATATCTCCTGACTGTGTCTGTATAACAATTGTACCAAATCCTAATGCGGCTTGCACCAATCCTTTAGTGGAATAATTTGTGTTCATTATACTCTCATAAGGGATATCAACAACCCCTCTTCTAAACAAACCTTTTTGAGATATGATCTCCAGACCACTGTTACTTAAAATAATAATACTAAACCACCAGCTTACAAACTGTCCGAAGAATAGTAATCCAAAAAACGAACCAACAAGCAGTAATATCTCTGATTTTGCCCCTAACTTTAGGCCTCCAGCAACCGCCAGCACTCCGATACACAAAAAAATCAGACCTTTATCTAAAGCAATCCAATGTCGCCGAATTACAGCCAAGACTTCCTTAGCCCCGCGCTTGATATGAGCACTGTTTTGACCATTCTGAGGAGCATCTTCATCCATAAACCTACCCCAATTTTAGCACAAGCACTTACAGGTCCTTCACCAGATATACACAATGATCTACTACTTCGAGATCCGTCCCATCTTCTTGAACCTCATACCATGTATTGTCAAACTCGCCAATCCCTGAATCCACATAGCCCAACCTTTTATATAACTCTCCGGCTTTGGTATTCTCGGTTACAAGTGTGAGTCCGACTCGAGCGTAGCCTTCTTCTTTACTGATTCTTTCAGCTTCTGCTATTAGCTGCCGACCGATACCTACAGATCTCATCTCAGGAGGGTGAACTAGTAAGCCACTTATCTCAGGTATATTGCCGCCAATCCTTTCGCGAACTAGGGGAATTCCAGGCCCCTCAAATTGCAATAAAAGATGTCCTACTGGCCTCTCACCGATCCAACCAATCAAATAGGGAGACCCGCTTCTGGTCTGATAGTTAAATAGCCTACGGTGCCTTTCCGTATGAGGTATGTGCTCACCTAAAAGCTCAACATCCTCTTCTCTGCATTTTCTTATCTCAATATCCATATACAAATTCTGGTGCCCCGGGTAAGAGTCGAACTTACAACCTCTTCCTTAGGACGGAATTGCTCTATCCATTGAGCTACCGGGGCTCTAAAACCCAATTATAACAGAGATTAGAGAGTATAGGCCTCGTGAACAGTCTTATACTCAAATAGTTCTTCTGGCTTGAACCATAGGGCAATTTCGAGGGAGGCTTCCTCCTCATCACCTGAAGCATGTATGACATTCATCACGCTCTTAGGGTTCTTATATGCAAAGCTCTGATGAGAATAATCGCCTCTTATGGTCCCGGGAAGGGCTTCTTCAGGGTTTGTTGTCCCTACCATCTTTCTTACAGTTGCAGGAGCAGCCACACCTTCTAGCACTA
>JAKOXJ010000060.1 GCA_029781075.1 bacterium
GTGCTAGTTTATTTACGGAGTTGAGTCTTGTTATTGCTATTGGTGCGATTGTCGCTGGCGTTATGCACCGCCTAAGGCAACCCCTGGTTATCGGATATATCCTAACTGGTCTATTGGTTGGCCCGGCATTTTTAAATATCATCCATGATGAAGCAACTTTTGGTGTTTTTGGGGTGATTGGGGTAGCTCTTTTGCTCTTTATTATAGGCCTGGAGCTGAATATAAAAGTTTTCCAACGCTTAGGTGATGTGGTTATTTCTACGACCGCTATACAGGTCAGCGCAGTCACTATAATTGGAATGCTAGCGAGCAAGCTACTTGGCTTTGGGAACATGGAGTCTTTTATTATGGGGCTTGGGTTGGCCCTAAGTAGCACTATTATCATAATTAAGATCTTTAATGATAAAAAGGAGACGACCCGATTATATGCCCAAGTGGCTATAGGAGTTTTAATATTACAGGATCTTGTTGCCACTGCCGGAAAGATTTTTATCTCTGCTCAATCTGGAGATGATGGATCATTCTTAAGTATTCTCTTTTTGCTGACAAGGGGGGTGGCTGTGGCCGGATTGCTCTATTGGGCTAGCAAGGAAATTCTACCTAGGTTAACTAAAGAGCTGGAGAATTCAAAAGAGCTCCTTTTGCTCTTTGCCTTAGGATGGGGACTTGGTTTTGCGGTTTTATTTGAGAAGGTTGGCTTTTCTGCTGAAATCGGGGCATTATTTGCAGGTATAAGTATGGCTTCGCTCCCCTTTAGCCACGAGGCTGGAGCCAGGCTTAAACCTCTGAGAGACTTCTTTATTGTCATATTCTTTATATCTTTAGGCCACAGTATTGTCCCGGGACAACTTTTTGGGGTGATTGTACCTGCAGTTGTTTTGAGCCTAGTAGTAGTCATTATCAAGCCCCTAACAGTTATGGCTGGTATGGGTTTTTCTGGATATACAAAAAGAGCTAGCTTTAAGACGGGTGTAGCTCTTGGGCAAGTTAGTGAGTTCTCTCTAGTATTTCTGTTTTCTGCCGTAACCTATGGCTTGGTTAGTGAACGTGCTAAATCGACAATAACTTTAGTTGCACTGATAACTTTTGCGGCTTCTACTTATATGATGAAGTATGATGACAGGTTGTTCGGCAAGCTTGAACATCATTTGAGGTTCTTCGAGAGAAAGACTACTAAGTTTGAGCAGAAGGCTGCCTCACAGCGCTATTCTGTAGTATTGCTTGGCTATAGAAAAGGTGGCGCAGAATTTATTCGAACATTTACTAAGATGAAGAAGCGTTTTGTTGTGGTGGATTATGACCCTGAAGTAATAGAAATGCTAGAGAGACAAAGCTTGAACCTGATATATGGAGATGTGACAGATCCAGAGATGACAGAGGAGATCCAGCTTGATTCTGCCAAGCTAATTGTTTCGACTATCTCCGACTTCAATACTAATGAATATCTTGCCCATTGGCTAACCAGTCATAACCCGGGGGCTGTATTTATCTGCGGAGCGGAAACCGCTAATGACGCGGCTGAACTATATTCTCATGGGGCCGCATATGTGATGATGCCTCACTTCATTGGGTCAGAGAAAATTGGTACATTCCTGCAAAAAAGTGGGCTTAGTAAGACTGAGTTTAAAAAGTTTAGAGAGAAACACCTCCAGCACTTAGAAACTTATTTTGCTGAGGAATTGAATGATAGTGTTACTGAAGAAGAGTAGATAATACTTAGCTGAGTCCTATGGTCCAGAGACCGTAATACTGTTCTCGGAGCTATAATAACCAGTATCCTGAACTACAACCTTAACGGTATGTGAACCAGCTGGTATAGTTTGCTGATATACCCTAGTCCCTGGTGCTGCTGTTAGATTCTGAGTTAGATTTCCGTCTACGTACATTGATACTGTTTGGAGGGCATTTGTACCCTGTCCAAGAGTTACTGAGATATTATGTGGAGAACCTCCGGAAGCTGATATTCCTGGGATTGGTGGTTTGATGTCGGTACACTTATGGAAGTCGTCCGTGTTTTTAAGGTCATAGCCTTCGGCTTGGTACTCTACGTCATTATCGCTTGAACCGCGGACTCCGATTGCTTGAATCTTTTCTTTAGCTCCCTCTGGGGTACATTCTGTGGCGACTTTCTTAGAAATTCTATCCATTATAAATTCTTTGCCTGGGAGTGGCTTTGGTGCTTTGAACCAACTCTGGAACCAATCTGTTCGCCCATCTACTGTTAGTTTCTGAATACCAGCAGGACGCTCGAAGAAATCTTCTGATTTCCAACCTTTAAGCTGATAGACTTGCTTCATGAAACTGGTGTAAATTGGACCAGTCATACGACTAGTGATGGCGTGCATACCACCGTGGTCACTTCTGTCTACAAGTACTCCTGTGGCGATCTTTGGGCTAAAGCCCATCATCCACCCCTCGGCATTACGGTTGGTTGTACCTGTTTTAGCACCGGTTTTAATTCCAGGAATTACGATATCTTTGTTGTTATGGCCAAACGTTCCGGATCTAGCATCATCGTCACTGAGAATGTCAGACATTAACCAGGCGATCTCCGGGTTTAGAGCCTGCTGACCTTTACTGTCCTTCCATTCGTCTAAAACCTCTCCGGTACCTGTTTCGATTCTTAGGACTTTTGCTTGTTCTTTAGCCTTTCCTGCTCTCGCGAAAGTTGTGTAGGCATTTACGTGCTCCTCGAGCTTAACCTCACAGCCTCCAAGAACTACGGCGATATTATAGCTTCGTCCTGCTGCTTTTGTGAGCTCACAAAGATCCTTGTCCCCCATTGCCTTAGCAAGCTGGACAGTTGGCTCTACACCGGCCATCTCTATGGCTCTTAGGGCTGGAAGGTTTCTGGATTCTGGTAGTGCCTTTCTAATTGGCATAGGGCCTTTAAACTTGTTATCAAAGTCGTTTGGAGAATAATCTCCTCCGTCTCCACCAAGTCCCTTCCAAGTCTTTGGAGTATCTAGGATTGTGCTTCCTGGGCCCCAGCTTGAGCTTTCCATGAGCTTTGAGTATGCAAATGGTTTAATACTACTTCCTGGTTGACGAGGCTCAGCTGCTTCGTTATATTGTCCGTAACCTTCATAGTGGAAGTCTCGACTGCCCACATAAGCTAGAACCTGCCCAGTTTCAACATCTTCAGACACCAGGGCAGCGTTATCACCTCCTCCGGCATCGATAGTCTTCATACCTTTAGCAACTGAGTCCTCTGCGATTTGTTGCATATCCCAGTCAAGGGTAGTAATAACTTTATAGCCACCGGTTTGAAGAGCCTTATTACCGAACTTATCTTCTAGTTCTTTTTGTACCTCTAGAACAAAGTGAGGAGCCTTAATTTCATCATATTGACCCTTTAGGGCAAGTTCCTTTGGCTGTATTTCGTCTAGTACAGCTGTAACATCTATGGCATCAGCCTCCTGTTGAGTGATATATTTCAGATCAACCATACCTTTTAGGGCAACCTTCATTCTCGCTTCGAGTAGATCGGCTCTGAAAGAATCTCTATATGGGTCATAGCGGGATGGACTCTGAGGGATTGCGGCAAGGAAGATTGACTCCCCTACGGTGAGATCTTTGGCATGCTTTGAGTCTCCGAAGTAACGCTGAGAGGCTCTCTCTACACCCGTAGCTGTTCCACCATAGTTATTTGAGTTTAGATATAGGGTTAGAATCTGATCTTTGTTATAAGTTCTTTCTACTTCTATTGCTAATATTAGCTCTTTTAGCTTTCTAGATACACTTTTTTCAGTTGTTAGGAGTTCGTTCTTAACTAGCTGCTGAGTTATAGTAGATCCTCCTTGGCTTGTTGCATTACCTGTTGACCCATTCTTTACTGCCGCGCGCAACAAACCCTTAGGATCGAATCCTCTGTGACTATTGAACTTTCTGTCTTCAAGGGCAATGGTGGCATGTTTTATATTATCTGATATCTTATTGCTCTCTATGACGGTTCTGTCTTTTTGACCTTTTTGCTCCCATAATAACACCTGTCCAGTGCGGTCATAGTATTTTACCCCGCTGTTATTAATTCTATTGGCTATTTCTTCTGGTTTAAGTTTATTAAGGTCTTTTCTGTAGTATGCGAATAAACCGAATACGAATAAACCGAATACAAGGATTCCAATACCAATAGCCTTGAGACTGAACATCAACCCTTCTCTAGAGAAGAGAAATTTGAAGAACCGCTTTGGATGGGCATACCAGAGGGCTTTTTTAAATTTTCCAGCTGGCGGCTTACCAAGACCGGCTACGTTTGTGCTTCTTGATCTTGTGGATTGGCGAGAGTTTAGTAAGCCTCTTTTGGTTGGGCTCTTAGACTCTGGGCTGGCAAGATTCTTATAGGACAGTGATCCTGTTGTTGATTGGCTTTTTTTGGATACACTATTCAACCCGTTCTTGATGGATTTAGAAAGCTTATCTTTACTGGCCTTCAAACTGTTTTTATTGATCATAGTTTATTCCCACCGCAGAAAAAGAGTAATTCTATATGTAGGTGTTTTGCGGAAGAATTTATCTCTTTTTGTATGTTTAGATTATATAACAATATTAATATATCAAGCAAAGTTTTTTTGTATAAATCAGAGACTACGTGTTTAGTGGCATTATTAGGTGGATATGGCTAATACTTGAGTCTTTTTGACCATTAGGAGATATTACTAGTGGTGTGATACCTTGAGAAAAACGTATATCAAGAACATCACTGTCAAAAGAGTTGAGGGATTCGAGTAAATATCTGGAATTAAGATTAATAGACCCTGTTGCATCTGTTGATACTGCTATTTGAGAGTGGTTCTCCCCTACCTGGTTTGCTACTGAATTAATAGTTAAGAGCTGATCTTCTTTATCTACCTGTAGAGATATTGTTCCAGCAGACTCTCTAGCAAAGAGGGCGGCCACTTTTACGGTCTGAAGAAGCTCTTCTTTATCTACCGAAAAGTTTATATCGCTTGATACTGGGATAAGATTTCTGTAGGCTGGGTAGTCGCCTGAGATTAGCCTGCTTATTATAGTTATATTCCCCAGAGTGAAACTTATTTGATCATCTTCTGCATATATTTGAATGGTCTCTGGATTTTGAGATTGAATTACTTTTTGTACATCCTGAATTGTTTGGCTTGGAACTATAAGATTCTCTAGAAGGTTTTTTACAGGCTTTATATTAATGGTTTGCTCAGCTAGTCTGTAACTGTCCGTAGCTACAAGACAGAGAGTGTCTTCTGTCGGAGTATAAAGCAGAGTCCCTCCGAGTACCGGTCTTGTATCGTCCTTACTAGAAGTAAATGAGACGTTACCTATAGCTTCTTTTAGATCTGTCGTTAAGACTTCTATTTTATCCTCACTAGATATTGGAGGGATTGCAGGAAAATCTTCAGGATTTAAAATGTAGATAGTAGATTGATGATTCTTTGTACTTAGTTTTAGTCTTAGGTTTTTACCCTCCTCTAAGGTGACTGTTTCATCTGATATAGACGATAGAAATTCTGTAGTTATTCTTGCTGGAACAGCGATAGATCCTGGGGAGATAATCTTTGCTGATAATTTTGAGAGTATAGCCTGGTTCAAGTTTGTAGAGGTAAGATTGAGAGCTGATGAGTCTTTATCTGCAACGATGAGGACAGAACTCAGGATAGGTAGTTCTGCATTTTGATGAGCGCCTCTAGACTCTAGCTGAAGGATACTTAGGAGTGATTGGCGATTTACTTCAATTTTTAACATAGGGTTTTATCTCTTCTCAATAAAGTTAAATTTAATTGTAGATGGTTAGTTTGCTAAATGTTAGTGAACTATTTTTTTGTTCCATAATTTTTCTTATTACTAATTTAAATATAGTAGTAGTAGTACTTGTGGAAAGAGTGTCAAAAGTATGGCTAACAGGGTAACATCTAACAGCTATAGGGCTGAAATGATGAGGTTGTGGATTGGGTGTGTTTAAAATGTGGGTAGGATTAAATAACGTTACTTTTTTAGCAACATCTGATATGTAAAAAATGTGAACAAGTCTATTGATATGCACATTCATTCCACTTGTTTTAGACATGATTCTGCACATATTCAGAGATCCTTTTGGCCCTTTAATCAATTTTATGGTTTGCTTATTGTTGCTCATATAATTTCTGTCTAATTGCACCAACATGTCTGCGTAGATTAAAATCCTCATCTAGATTCTTTGAGATCTTACCGATTGAGTGCATTGCGGTTGTGTGATCTTTACGTCCAACTGCTGCAGATATTTTTGGAAGAGACATCTTTAACTCGGTACGCATTAGATACATGGCTATCTGGCGAGTTAGCGCAATTTCTTTATCCCTTCTTGCGCTAAGTACGTCAGACTCTTCTATACCGAAATGGTCACAACATACGGTGATAATTTGCCGTGATGTAAAACGGGTCGGAGTCTTTGTAGAAGATTTGAGGATATTTTTAACAAGATCAAGATCTGGTTTAATATTTTGGACCTGACAAAGGACAATTATCTGGTTAATTGCTCCCTCTAGCTCTCGGATATTATTTTTAATATTTGTCGCGATGAATTCTACGACTTCGTACTCTAGCTCGATATTCTGAGATTTTGCTTTAGATTGGATAATGGCACATCTTGTTTCGAAATCTGGAGACTGAATATCTACGGTCATACCCCATTCAAAACGAGATCGTAGTCTATCTGGTAAGGTTGGGATCGATCTAGGGGGTTGATCGGCTGAGAGGATAATTTGTTTATTATTTTGATGAAGGATATTAAAGGTGTGGAAGAACTCCTCCATGGTTTTGTCTTTTCCCGCAATAAACTGGATGTCGTCTATAACCAGGACGTCGGCATTGTTGTACACCTCTGAGAAGCTGCTGGCAGACTTATTACGAATACTATCTAGGAAGTCGTTTATATAGGTTTGAGTTGAGGTATAGACTACATTCTTTTCGGGAAAGTTTTCGATTATCGAATTGGCAACGGCTTGCATTAGATGGGTCTTTCCTAGCCCTACTCCTCCATAAAGGAAGAGCGGATTGAAGCGTTGACCAGGTTCTTTAGCTATGGCTTGAGCAACCGTGTAGGCAAGCTCATTACTGCCTCCAACTATAAAGTTACTGAAGCTATACTTTGGATTTATTGGTAAGATAATGCCGCGTCGGTCTTTTTTTGTGGTTGAACTAGTAGGGGCTTTGTGGCCCAGATTTGTAGAGTCATCAAATTCTGAAGCGGTAGTTTTTCTAGCACTATTTCTCTTTGTGCCGGCTACTTTAAATTCTACTTGCTCTATTTTTGTACTATGGTAGTGTTTTTTTAGGAGTGAGAGTATTCTAGGCAAATATCTGTCCTGAAGGTTTTTGCTGACAAAGTTATTCGGAGTGGTTATTGTGGCTGTGTTTGTTTTCTCATCTACAGCATCAAGACGGGTTGAGAGAAACCATGTTTTGAAATTAGCTTCGCTAAGCTCTTTCTTTACGTCTTCTAATACACTTTGCCAAACAAGCGCATAGTCTGGTTGATCCATCTATCTAAAACCCTCTCTTAACTTATGGTAGGTCGACTAGTTATTGTTAAGTATAAGTTAGTTTAGGCGACTTTTCCACAAGTGTTGTGGGGTATACGTACTGACACTAGGTCAGTACCTTGAAGTTTTACACAATCTACCTATCTTAAGCTGTTGGACACTGTGGAATAAAGGTGTAAAAACATTGATTTTATAGGCCAATATTGAGTATAATCTTTATTCACTAGCTGGGTAACTTATTTATTCAGCTTGAGGGTGGATTACGTTAGAGATCTTAAAATATATAACAAACGACTTAAATAACTAAGAGTTCGGAATAGAGTGATCTCAGTGGCGTAAGGAGGAATTATACGTATTAGAAGAAAAGCCCTTATTAGGGAAAGAAGATTTGAAAAGCTAAACCTAATGCGGCCTCTTAGGGCTACGTTGGGAAATATTAGTAGGAGACGATTCTTTGCTGCTCTTTCTGTTATTGTGGCAGTTGTAGTTGTTTCTTTATTTATTCTAGGAGCTAAGCCTCAGAGTCTAAGCAAGAAGCCGGCCTCAAAGACATTTATTAGTGCGAGAGTTAATGAGAGCAATAATTCTCCATTAAGCGTGCTTAATACTTCTCAGGAAGAGGAGAACGTTTCTACTTCAGATATTCAATCTGCAGACCTGGCTGCTGTAGTCAGTCAGGAATCAAATATGCTCGTCGAGAGCAATGTAAATGAGTACAGAGATACTCTTGTTTTGCAAAAGGTTGTTGCTCCAATTCAGGCTGATATTGTAGATAAACCTCAGACTACTATTGCTAGTGATTCTGCTAGAGATGTCACAGAGTACATTACTGTTAATGGGGATACTATTCCA